>CAIQDO010000430.1 GCA_903870555.1 uncultured Caulobacteraceae bacterium | reverse complement strand
GATGGAGCACCGGATCGTCGCCCCGGAAGATGGCGTCATCGGCGCGGTGACTATCGCCGTCGGCGACCAGGTGACCAACGGACAGCTGCTGCTGACCCTCGAGGCGGACGCGGCGAAGGGGGAGAAACCATGACCGCGACGACGGCGACCCTCTATGACCTGCGCGGCGGCGCCGCCTGGATCACCCTCAACCGGCCGGAGGCCCGCAATGCCCTGTCGGCCCCCCTGGTCAATGAACTCTTTGGCCACCTCCAGGACGCCATCGCCGATCCGGCGGTGCGCTGCATCGTCCTCACCGGCGCCGGCCCGGCCTTCTGCGCCGGCGCCGACCTGAAGAACCCGCCCGGCGCCGCGGCCCCGGACGGCGGACGCGCGGTCGGTCTGCCAGAGGTGCTGACAGCCATGCTCGACAGCCCCAAGCCGGTGATCGGCGCCATCAACGGCGCCGCCTTCGCCGGGGGCCTGGGCCTGGTGGCGGCCTGCGATATCGTCGTCACTGGCGAAGACCATCCCTTCAGCTTCAGCGAGGTTCGCATCGGCGTCATCCCGGCGGTGATCTCGGTGGTCTGCGTGCCCAAGCTCGGCGTCCACAACGCCATGAAGCTGTTCCTCACCGGCGAGCGGTTCACCGGCCGTCAGGCCGTGGCCCTGGGTCTGGCCCACCGCGCCGTGCCGGCCGACCAGCTTGCAGCGGCGGTGCGCGAAGAGATCGACATGATCGCCCTGGGGGGGCCGGAAGCCATAGCCGAGTCCAAGAAACTCGTGCGGCGGGTGGCCCAGATCTCCGTCGAACAGGGATTCGCCGAGACGGCGCCCTGGAGCGCCCGGATGTTCCGTTCGGCCGAGGCGGCCGAGGGCATGGCGGCGTTTCGCGAGAAGCGCAAACCCGCATGGGTCGAAGCCCAGGCGACAGCGGAGACCGGTTCATGAGCGACATCATCCGCATCGGCAACTGCAGCGGCTACTACGGCGACCGGCTGGACGCGGCGCGGGAGATGGTCGAGGGCGGCCCGATCGACGTCCTGACCGGCGACTACCTGGCGGAACTGACCATGTCGATACTCTACGGCCAGAAGCAGGCCCGGGGCGAGGCCATGGGCTATGTCGGCACCTTCCTCAAGCAGCTCGAGGACGTCGCCCGTCTCTGCCAGGAAAAGGGGATCAAGATCGTCGTCAACGCGGGCGGGCTCAATCCGGCCAGCCTGGCCGCCGAGACCCGCAAGCTGCTGGCCAAGATCGGCGTCGACCTGAAGGTCGCCTATATCGACGGCGACGACCTGCTCGGCGACCTGTCCCGGCTGCAGGCCGAGGGCGAGGCGTTTCGCAACCTGGACACCGGCGAGATTCTGGCCGGGTCCGGCCAGCCGCCGCTGACGGCCAATGTCTATTTCGGCGGCTGGGGCATCAAGGCGGCGCTGGACGACGGCGCCGACATCGTCCTTTGCCCAAGAGTCACCGACGCGGCCCTGGTGATCGGACCGGCCGCCTGGAAGTTCGGCTGGAGCCGCGACGACTACGACGCCCTGGCCGGCGCCTTGACCGCCGGACACGTGATCGAATGCGGCGCCCAGTGCTGCGGCGGCAACTACGCCTTCTTCCAGGAGGTGCTGAGCTTCCGCAATGTCGGCTACCCGATCGCCGAGATCGAACGGGATGGCTCCTTCACCATCACCAAGCATCCCGGCACGGGCGGGCTGGTGTCGGTGGGCACCGTCACCGCCCAGCTGCTCTATGAGATCTCCAGTCCGGCCTACGTCAATCCCGACGTCATCGCCCACTTCGACACCCTGTCGATCGTCCAGGCCGGCCCCGACCGCGTCCGCGTGACCGGCATTCGCGGCTCCAGCCCGCCGCCGACTCACAAGGTGTGCTTCAACACCCTGGGCCCCTACAAACAGAGCTTCGAGGTGCTGCTGACCGGGCTCGACATCCCGCTGAAGGCCGAGATCTACCTCGACCAGGTGTTCCACAATCTCGGCGGCCGAGAGCAGTTCGACGACGTCGATGTCCAACTGATCCGCAGCGACCACGACGACCCTGAGTCCAATGAGGTCGCCCACGCCGCCCTGCGCGTGACGATCACCCACCACGATCCCTCGAAATTCGGCCGCCTGTTCGCCGCCAAGATCACCGAACTAGGCCTGGCCGGCATTCCCGGCAACGCCAGCCGCGGCGGTGGCGGCTTCAACGGGACCCAGGCGGTAATCCACTGGCCGGCCCTGATCGACAGCGGCAAGGTCGTCGAGCGGGTCCACCTCGCGGGCGGCGCCGTCGTCGAGGTCCTGCCCACCCAGCGCCTGGGTCTTGAGGACGTTCACTACCAGAAGCTGCCCATTGAAATACCGCCGTCGCCGGAAGGTCCCATCCTCGCGGTCCCATTCGGCCGATTGTTCGGAACACGATCCGGCGACAAGGGAGGATCGGCCAATTGTGGCGTATGGGCCAAGACCGACGCGGCCTATGGCTTCCTCCACGCCCATCTGACCGTCGAGGAATTCAAACGCCTGTGCCCGGACATGGCGACCTATGACATCGAGCGTTTCGAGATGCCCAACCTGAGAGCCCTCAACTTCTACATCAAGGGCGTGCTCGGCACGGGCGCGGCCTCGAACCACCGCCTGGACAAGCAGGCCAAGTCCCTGGGTGAGTACCTTGGCGCCAAGACCATCCAGGCGCCGAAAGTGCTGGTGGACGCGGTGGCCCACCCGGCCGGTTGATCAGGCCCCGCCGTCCGGTGAGAACTCGGAGATGATCGCGTGGTGGTCCGGGTGCTGGGCGATAGTCACGCTCGCGCCAAGCGGATCGATGGCGATCATCCTGCGGACGATGGTTTCGTCGTGCGGGTCGGTCATGGCCACGAATCGCGCGCCGCCGTCCTTCAGACGTCCGACAACGATTCCCACCGGAATCTTGTGGGCGTGGTCGATGGCGTAGGTCTCGATCACCCCGACGCCCTCGCCCGCGGCGACCGGCGGCGACGGCCAGGACTCGATCTCGGCCTGCAAGGCCTTGCTGTCGAAACCCTTCCAGACCGCGGGACGGGCGGAATAGATTCCCACCGAATATTTCGACAGGAAGCCCCCGTTCGCCGCGACGAAGCCCCGCTCGGTCGGATTCGCGCGCAGACGCCGCACCATCGAGGCGATGGCGTGCATGGAATAGTTGTTCCCGGCGCCCCCGAAATAGGGCAGGCCGCCCGTCACCGTCAGTGGCCGAGGATCGTCGGCGGCCACGCCCAGCCCGTCGCGGACGTTGAACACGGCGATCGGAAAACAGCTATAGAGATCAAACACATCGATGTCGTCGGCGGCCAGTCCGGCGACGTCCAGGGCCTGTTTGGCGGCCAGGACGGACGCCGGCCCAACCGACCAGTCGGCCCGCTCCATCGGCGAACGCTCCTGGGCGTCGGCCCCGCCGTGCAAATAGATCCAGCGGTCTTCCGGCACGCCCAGGGCGCGGGCCTTGGCCACGGACGCGATGATCACCGCCGCCCCCTGATTGGCCTGGTCCCGCGCCACCAGCCTGCGGGTGTAGGGCTCCGCCGTCAGGCGGTTGGACAGTGTCACCGTGGCAAGGGCCTCGGCGCTGTGGATCTCACGCGACATGGCGTGCGGATTGGCCGCCGCGACCTCCGTAAAAGGCGAAAAAAGCCTTCCCATTTCAAGAGCATAGTCAGCCCGATTCAGTCCCAGGCGGGCGCGGCGGGCGTTCTCGAACATGGCGTAGACATTGATCGGCGTGCGCGCGCCGTGACGGGCGACATCAGCCGTCATCAGCACAGGGCCGAACCCCCGGTCCTCCAGCT
>CAIQDO010000429.1 GCA_903870555.1 uncultured Caulobacteraceae bacterium | reverse complement strand
GCCTCCAGCACCCGGGCCGCCTCGCCGTGATCGGCCGTGGCCGGCGTCGGCGTCGCGGCCCGGCTGGAGAGGGCCAGGGCCGAAACTCCCAGAACGAAAACCAAACCTGGCGCCCCGCGCGTCATGACCGTCCCTCTTCCTCGTTATCGCATCAGGGGATGCGCGCGGCGGCGGCGGCTTGGCAAGTTAAGCTTGGTTCATGACCTTTTCGTCAGGTGGATGGGCGCCCCTACGGACTCTTCCGCCCTTGCTCCACCGGCGCCCGCGCGAGCATGTTGCGACCTGCGCGAATCTCTCGCGTGACCCGCGAGGCCCAGCCATGTTCGTTCCCGCCGAAGGCGATTTTCGGATGCGCAGCGAGGCGGACACCGCCCGCCTGGGCGCCGCCCTGGCGAAGGCGCTGGAAAAGGGCGAGGCGATCTGCCTGTCCGGCCCGCTCGGCGCCGGCAAGTCGGTGCTGGCCCGGGCGCTGATCCAGGCTCTGGCGCCACATGAGGCGGAGGTGCCCAGCCCGACCTTCACGCTCGTCCAGTTCTACCAGGGACCGAAGTTTCCGGTCGCCCACTTCGATCTGTACCGCCTGGCCGCCGCCGACGAGGCCTTCGAGATCGGCCTCGACGAGGCCCTGCGCGACGGGGCCGCCGTGATCGAATGGGCCGAGCGCCTGGGGCACCACATCCCGGCCAACCGCCTGGACGTGGAAATCGCCCTGGACGACGACGACGGTCCCGAGGCCCGCCGCGTGCGCCTGACGCCCCATGGCGCCTGGGGAGAGCGCGCGATTGGCCTCTGATCGCGAGGCCGCCCGCCGCGCGTTCCTGAAGTCGGCCGGTCTGGCCGACGCCCGCCGTCAGCCCCTGGCTGGCGACGCCTCGACGCGGGCCTATGAACGACTGTTTCCGGCGACCGGCGGCGCCAGCCTGATCCTGATGGACCAGCCGCCGTCCGTGGAAAGCCAGCCCTGTCCGCCGCTGGCGACCGACGCGGAGCGGGCGGCGCTCGGCTACAACGCCCTGGCCCGGCTGGCGGCCGGCCGGGTGGACGCCTTCGTCGCCTGCGCCGCCCATCTGCGCGGCCTGGGGCTGTCGGCGCCCCAGGTGGCCCACGCCGAACCGGCCCAAGGCCTGGCGGTGCTGGAGGATCTTGGCGACGACCTCTACGCCACCCTGATCGTGGGCGGCGCCGACGAGGGGCCGCTGTACGAGTCCGCCATTGATGTGTTGCTGCGTCTGCACGCCGAGGCGCCGCCGCCAGTGCTGACCGGCGATGGCCTGTCCTGGCCGCTGCTGCCCTACGACGCCCTGGCCCTGCGCACCGCCGGCGACCTGTTCGTCGACTGGCTGCCGAAACTGGACCCCCGCGTGACGTTCGATGCTGCGGCGGTCGCCGAATGGCGCGCGGTCGTCGATCCCATCGCCGCCCGGGGCGAGGCCGGGGCCGCGGTGTTCTGCCATCGCGACTATCACGCCGAGAACCTGCTATGGCTGCCGGCGCGTCGGGGGGCCGCGCGCACGGGGCTGCTGGATTTCCAGGACGCCCTGCGCGCCCATCCGGCCTGG
>CAIQDO010000428.1 GCA_903870555.1 uncultured Caulobacteraceae bacterium | reverse complement strand
GGCCGGCTGGTGCCGATCCGGGCGATCCTGTTCTCCAGCGTGTTCGGCTACCTGGGCGTGTTCCTCCAGAAGCTGGATCCCGAGCACGCCTTCGCCTTCCTAGTGAACGCCACCGGCTCGGTCATGCTGGTGATCTATCTGATCACCGCCCTGGCCCACATCCGACTGCGCAACCGGGTCGAAGCCACGGACCCGAGCCGACTGACCGTCAAGGTGTGGTTCTATCCCTGGCTGAGCTGGGGTGTCGTCGGCGCCATGGTCAGCGTGATCGTGGCCATGCTGCTGATCCCGGCACGTCGGCCGGAGATGTTGTCTGGCGTGATCTCCCTGGCGGTGGCGCTGGGTTTCTACGCGGCCTTCCGGCTGGGGCGGGACGCAAAACCGACAGCCTGACCGCCGCCCCTTCCCTCGGCCGGCAACGCTCGTATGATCTCGCAAAACGCACAGACGGGATGAAAACAATGAACATGCGATCGGCCGGCGTCATGCTGGCCATAGGGCTCCTCCTGGCCGGCGGCCCGGCGGCGCTGGCCCAGACGGCGACCCCCGCGGCGCCTACGCCGGCCGCCGCGCCAACGCCACTCCCTCCGGCGGACTACGCCAGCCCCGCCAACTGGGTGTGCTTCCCCGGCGCCAAACCCAACGCCTGCGACATCGACCTTTCGACCACAGTCGTGGAGGCCGACGGGACGATGACCGTCGAGCCGTTCAAGGCCGACGCCAAGGCGCCGATCGACTGCTTCTACGTCTATCCCACCGTCTCGACCGACCCCGGCGTGCTGGCCAACCTGGCCGTCGAGCCAGCCGAGCAACAGGTGGTCAAGCAACAGTTTGCCCGCTTCGCGGCAAGCTGCCGGCTCTATGCGCCAGTCTACCGGCAGTTCACCCTGACGGCCCTGGCGGCGATGATGTCGGGTCATCCCCTGCCGATGCCCGGCGGTATGAGGCCGGCGATCACCTACACCGATGTCAAGGACGCCTGGGACTATTACCTCGCTCATGAGAACCATGGCCGCGGCGTGGTGCTGATCGGCCATTCGCAGGGCTCAGGTCTGCTGACCCAACTGATCGCCAAGGAGATCGACGGCAAGCCGGTGCAGGCCCGGATCGTCTCGGCGATCCTGATGGGAACCAGCCTGTCGGTTCCCGCCGGCGCCGATGTCGGCGGCGACTTCAAGTCGATGCCCCTGTGCCACGGCGCCAGTCAGCTCGGTTGCGTGATCGCCTACGCCTCGTTCCGCGAGACCAGCCCGCCGCCGGAGAACTCGCGCTTCGGGCGGCCGCGCACGCCGGGGCCGAACATGGTCGCCGCATGTGTCAACCCGGCCAGCCTCGGCGGCGGAGACGGCCCGCTGCACAGCTACCTGGCGGTGGGATCGGACTCGATCGCCCCCGGCGGTCAGGCTCCGAAGCCCTGGGTCGAGGGCAAGACGGTGACCACGCCGTTCGTCAGCGTTCCCGGGATGTTGACCGCCCGCTGCGTCGCCACGCCCGGCTTCAACTACCTGTCGATCCACATCAACCCCAACCCCGGCGGGGCACGCACCAGCGAACTCCGCGGCGACGTGATCGTCGGCGGCCAGATCCTCAAGGACTGGGGGCTGCATCTGATCGACGCCAACCTGGCGATGGGCGACCTGGTCGACATCGTTCGCCAGGAAGGCGCGGCCTGGACGGCGCGAGGCAAATAGGCCAACGGCCGACGATGAAGATCTTCCTCGTCGGCAAGAGCGCCAGCATCACCCACTGGTTCGAGGACGCCGCCAGCGCCCTTCGGACCGAGGGTCATGCGGTGAGGCTGGGCGTGGTCCGTCGTCCCTGGTTGAATGCCGGCCTGGAGGCCACGCTGGCCGAACCTTTGGCCGCCGCCATGGCCGCGAGCGCGGCGCGGTTCGATCCGGACCTCGTGCTGGTGATCGGCGGCCTGCACACGCCGGCCGCCTTCCTCGAACGTTTGGCCGCCCTCCCCGGCCGTCCGCCCCTGGTCGGCTGGGCGGGCGACGCCTTCGACGCTGGCGCACGCCGGGCAGCGGACCTCTATGACCTGCTGGCCTATACAGACAGCGGCCTGGTGGCCCGCCACACCGAGATGGGGTTCGCCGCCCGTTGCCTGTTCCTGCCGCACGCGGCCAACCTCGGCAAATCCCCGGCGGAGCGGCCTCGGGCGCTGCGGATGG
>CAIQDO010000427.1 GCA_903870555.1 uncultured Caulobacteraceae bacterium | reverse complement strand
GGGTCCACTTGGCCCACAAGGGGGCGCCCTGTCTGGGCGACCCGGCCTATGGTTCGGGCTCTCCGTCGCCAGGCGTGCGCGCGGCGATGGCCGAGGCGGGGCTGGCGCGTCAGGCTCTGCACGCCGCCGTGCTCGGCTTCGTCCATCCGATCACCGGCGAGGCTCTGCGCTTCGAAACACCGCTTCCACGAGACATGATGCTGCTGGAACAGGCGCTGGCCGGCCTGTAGCAGGCCTATCGGCAGGTTAAGAAAGCTTAAGGTGGCGGGGTCTTAAACCGGGCGCAACGAACCCCTATCTTCGACGTTCAATGGACGGGCAGGCCGCTCACGCGGTATAAAGGCTCGTGAAGGGGAAGTTATCCATGGCCTCGATCAATGCCGTTTCGGTGATGTCGCCCGATGGCGGCCTCTCCAGATACCTCACCGAGATTCGGAAATTCCCGATGCTCGCCAAGGATGAGGAGTTCATGCTCGCCAAGCGGTGGCGTGAGCACGAAGATCCCGCCGCCGCCCACCGGCTGGTGACCTCCCACCTCCGCCTCGTGGCCAAGATCGCCATGGGTTACCGGGGCTACGGCCTGCCGATCGGCGAGGTGATCTCCGAAGGCAACGTCGGCCTGATGCAGGCGGTCAAGAAGTTCGAGCCGGACAAGGGCTTTCGCCTGGCCACCTACGCCATGTGGTGGATCCGCGCCTCGATCCAGGAATACATCCTGCGGTCGTGGAGTCTGGTGAAGATGGGCACAACCGCGGCGCAGAAGAAGCTGTTCTTCAACCTGCGCAAGGCCAAGAGCGAGATCAGCGCCCTGGAAGAGGGCGACCTGCGCCCCGAACAGGTCAGCGCCATCGCCACCAAGCTGGGTGTGCTGGACAGCGAAGTGATCTCGATGAACCGGCGCCTGTCGGGTCCGGACGCCTCGCTCAACGCGCCGTTGCGCGCCGACTCGGAAAACGAGTGGCAGGATTGGCTGGAGGACAAGCAGCAGGTCAGCCAGGAAGTCACGCTGGTCGAGAGCGACGAGAAGGCCAAGTTCCTGCGCCTGATGGAAGGGGCGATGGGCGAACTCACCGATCGCGAACGCCACATCCTCACCGAACGCCGGTTGAAGGACGATCCGACCACCCTTGAGACCCTGGCCGCGGAATTCGGGGTCAGCCGTGAGCGGGTGCGTCAGATCGAGGTCCGCGCGTTCGAGAAACTTCAACGGGCCGTGTTGGCTTCCGCGAGAGAGAAGAACCTCGTCGACGCCTGATGGCGGGCGCGCCGATCGGCGGTCGCGCGATCCGGGCAACGCAAAAAAACGCGGCGATCCGGGACCCGTCCGTCCTGGATCGCCGCGTCGACCAGCCTTCCGCGCGCAGGGTGCGTCCGGAAGTCATGGTGTCGGGTGCACGCTCTAGTTTACGCTTACTGTTACGCTTACTGTTACGATTACGCTTACTGACCGGAGCCCAGAACGAGCCGGGCGTCCGGCAAGTTCAAGACTTCGCCTACCGACCCCTTTTCTGGACGCTCGCGACGATCGACTTGCCGATCGAGACTGTCCGCAGGCGCTGGGCGCGACCGTGGCGCACCGCGGCGCCGATGGCGCCGAAGCCCAAAATCAGCATCGTCCAGCTCGCCGGCTCTGGAAGGTCGATTGTGTTAGCCACAGATGAATCCTGTTGAGCGACAGCGGCGGACGGGGCGGCGATGGTCACGTCGGCCTGAGCTGTATGAAATGAGACCAGGGAAAGCAGGCCGGCCGCGCCGACAATTGCAATCAATGACCTAAATATCATGCCAAAACCTCGTTCATTCAAAATCCACGCCGCTATTCTGGAGGACGACTTAATATCATCGTTGCCAGTGCCGGCACGGATTGTCCGGCGGCCGTTCGACCGCGCCACGTTGTCTTGATCCCATCTGAGATCACTGTCCAGCACGGCAAATGTCAAAATTGGTGAAACAACCCCGATCCAGGGGCGAAATAGTAGAATTACGGAGTCAAAGACCGCAGTTTCGAGCGGGTTATTACCGGTTTCCAAGGGTTCGGCGAGGGGGTTCGCCCCCTCCGTCGGCTGCGCCGACACCTCCCCCGCGCTGCGCGCAATGGAGGATGATATCGCTTATTCCTGCCCCGAGACTCGGGGAGGGGGACCACCGAAGGCGGTGGAGGGGGCCGACGGCTTGGCGGATCAGCCCCGGAACGGGTCCCGCATGATGATGATGTCTTCGCGCTCGGGGCTGGTGGTGACCGCGGCCACCTGGGCGCCGATCAGTTCCTCGATGCGCCGGACATATTTCACCGCGGCGGCGGGCAGGTCCTTCCACGAGCGGGCGCCGCGGGTGGCGCCCTGCCAGCCTTCGATCTCCTCGTAGATGGGCGTCACCGCCGCCTGGTCGCTGAGCGAGGCGGGCAGGTAGTCGAGCACGCGGTCGCCGAGCTGGTAGCCGGTGCAGATCTTCAGCGTGTCGAAGCCGTCGAGCACGTCGAGCTTGGTCAGCACCACGCCCTGGATGCCGCTGATGGCGACCGATTGGCGGACCAGCACCGCGTCGAACCAGCCGCAGCGGCGCTTGCGGCCGGTGTTGGTGCCGAACTCATTGCCGCGCACGCCCAGCCGCTCGCCGGTTTCGTCCTTGAGCTCGCAGGGGAAGGGCCCCTCGCCGACGCGGGTGGTGTAGGCCTTGACGATGCCCAGCACATAGCCGCCGCCCGAGGGGCCGACGCCCGAACCGGTGGCGGCCTGGCCCGCGACGGTGTTGGAGGAGGTGACAAAGGGGTAGGTGCCGTGGTCGACGTCGAGCATGGTGGCCTGGGCGCCTTCGAACAACACAAGCTTGCCGTCCTTCATCGACTTGTCGAGCACCCGCCACGCCGGCTGGACATAGGGGGTGATCCTCGGCGCCACGTCCAGCAGCAGGGTCATCAGGCCCTCGGCGGTGACTTCGGGCAGCTCAAGGCCGGCGCGAAGCGGGCGATGGTGCGCCAGCAGCCGTTCGATCTTGGTTTCCAGGGCGGCCGGATCGGTCAGGTCGCAGAATCGGATCGCCCTGCGACCGACCTTGTCCTCATAGGCCGGGCCGATGCCGCGGCCGGTGGTGCCGATCTTGCCGGCGCCGGCGTGCGCCTCGCGGGCGGCGTCGAGGTCGCGGTGCAGCGGCAGCACCAGGCAAGCGTTGTCTGCCAGCACCAGGATGTCCGGATTGATGGTCAGGCCCTGGCCGCGGACGCGCTGGATCTCGTCAAGCAGAGACCAGGGGTCGACCACCACCCCGTTGCCGATCACCGACAGCTTGCCCTGGACCACGCCGGACGGCAGCAGGGCGAATTTGTAGGTGTTGTTGCCAACCACGATGGTGTGGCCGGCGTTGTTGCCGCCCTGGAAGCGGACCACGACATCGGCCCGGTCGGCCAGCCAGTCGATGACCCTGCCCTTGCCTTCGTCGCCCCACTGGGCGCCGATCACCGTCACATTACCCAAGTCGCTCTCGCCTCCGCGTCGATCCGGCTCGCGGAGCGGCCGGTGCGAAAGGCGGCCGGGTTGTCCGGGCACGGCCTTTCCGTGGCCCTTTAGACTGGCCGGGCCGTCATCTCCAGCGGAAAAGCCGGTTTTGGCCCGAGGGAACTTGACGACCGGGCGGTGAGATAGTGCAATATGCAAAATTATGGAAGTCAAGGGTGGGGGCAACGCCCCCTCCACCGCCTTCGGCGGTTCCCCTCCCCCGTTGCACGGGGGAGGATTTTCTGCGCCGTATTCCTTCCCGCTCGGCGGGGGAGGCCAGCATTCCCAGCGATTTTCAGGTTGACAACCGGGTGGGAATATGTTGCAATATGAAAACTGAAGATGGTCCCGGCGGCGGGGCGAAGGAGGGGCGATGAGCGAAGCGTCCGACGGTTCCGGCGGCGTTCCCGATCTGGCCCGTCTGAAGCTCTACTTCACCGAATCCCAGCAACTCACCCAGGCCGCCCGACGCAACAGCCTCACGGCGCTGGACTATTACGACTCCGACCAGTTCACCCGGGCGGAGCTGGCGACTCTCGAGGAACGCGGCCAGCCGGCCATCGTCATCAACCGCATCAAGCCGGCGATCAACGCCATCATCGGCGTCAACGAGCGCGGGCGGTCCGATCCGCGATGCTGGCCGCGCGCGCCCAAGGACGCCGAGGCCGCCGACGCGGCGACCGACATCCTGCGCTTCGTCGCCGACGCCAACCGCTTCAGGCGAACCCGGCAGGAGTGCTTCAAGGACCTGCTGGTTCCGGGCTCCATGGCCGCGCTGGTCGGAGTCGACGGCGATCTGCAGGTCACCATCACACAGGTCCGGTGGGAGGAATTCTTCCACGACGCCCGCAGCCGTCGGCCCGACTTCAAGGACGCCCGCTATCTCGGCGTGGCCAAGTGGATGTACGCCGACGACGCCCTGGCGCTCTATCCGGAGCGGGGGCGCGAGATCGAGCTGACGGTCGGCAATGGCGCCGGCGGCGGCATCCTGCCTGATCCGTCGTTCGAGGACCGGCCCCTGATCGGCCCTGGAACCGGCGGCGCCTGGACCGACCCCAAGCAGCGCCGCCTGCTGGTGGTGGAGATCTACTACCGCGACAACGGCTGGAAGCGGGCGGTCTACACCGGGACCGACGTTCTGGAGCACGGCCCGTCGCCCTATCTCGATCATCGCGGCCGGCCCGACTGCCCGATCGAGGCGATGAGCGCCTATGTGAAGCGCGACAACAGCCGCTATGGGGCTGTGTGGGACATGATCGGCCCGCAGGACGAGATCAACAAGCGGCGCTCCAAGAGCGTCCACGAGCTTTCGGTGTCGCGCCTCGAGGCGCGGGACATCACCGCCATCGACACCGACGCCGACGTCGCGCGCCAGGAAGCGGCCCGCCCGGACGGCGTGATTCCGCCCGGCTGGGGCCTGGCCCCGAACACCGCCAATTTCCAGGGCAACATGGAGATGATGGCCGAGGCCAAGGCCGAACTTGAGCGGATGGGGCCGAGTCCGGCAATGCTCGGGCGCAACGAGCGCGATTCCTCCGGCCGCGCCCTGCTGGCCCGCCAACAATCGGGTCTGGTGGAGCTGGCCAACCTCTATGTCGCCCTGGAGGACTGGGAGTTGCGGGTCTATCGCCAATGCTGGGGCCGGGTGAAACAGTACTGGACCGGCCCGCAATTCATCCGCGTCACCGACGACGAGGACGCGCCGCGGTTCGTCGGGCTCAACCAGCCCGTGGCCGGCGGTCCGGCGCCGGGCGGCGGGCATGACGGCGTGCTGGGCTATCGCAACCTGGTCGCGGAGATGGACGTCGACATCGAGGTCGATTCGCAGCCGGACGCCGGCGCCATCGCCAGCGAGCAGTTCAGCGACCTGATCGGGCTGGTGCGGATGAGTCCCGCCTACCAGCAACAGGCGCCGTTGAGCCTGCTGATCCAGCTTTCAACCATTCCGCACAAGCGGGCCTTGCTCGACCAGATCAAGCAGGCCGCCGACGCGCAGAGTCAGGCTCAGGCCCAACAACAGGCCGCGGCCCAGCAGCACGCCGCCGCCCAGATCGCCCGGACCCAGAGCGAGGCCCAGCGCAACGCCGCCGAGGGCTTCGCCAGAAGCCTCGACGCCCTGACATACGCCCGTGAGGGCCGCGAAGGACGCGGGGCGGCGGAGCCGATGACGCGGCCCATGACAGGTTTGGGGGCGCAGCAGGCGGATCAGTACGGGTAGGTTTTCTGGCGGTGCGCCGCCTCTTACGCCCCCGCCAAGAACGCCCCCTCCACCGCCTTCGGCGGTCCCCCTCCCCCGCGCTACGCGCAGGGGAGGATTACAGAAGGTTGTTTTTGCTACGGTTTCTAATCCTCCCCCGGGAAACGGGGGAGGGGAACCGCGCCCGCAGGGCGTGGTGGAGGGGGCGTTCGCGCCTCGCCGTTTTTCCATCGGGCGTAACGGCTCCCGCCGCCGGGGAGATGGGCCGCCGCCATGCGGGCGAACCGGGCCGCCACCGTTCTGGGCGAGGGTCATCCATGAGCGATACGCTGAACTTCCTCGACGGCGAGACGCCGGCCGAGATCGACACCCCCTTGGCTCCACTTGGGGCCGCCGCCGCGCCGCAACAGCCGACTCCCGTCGGCTACGAGGCCCGCGCCGCGGAGCCCGCCGCCGTGCCCATCTCCGCCCTGCTCGACGAACGCGAAAAGCGCCAGGCCGAGCGGGCGCGGGCCGAATCCCTCGAACGTCAGCTCCAGGAGATGCGCGCCGCTCAACAGCCGCCGCCTCCCCTGAGTCGGACCGAGGCGGTTGAGGTGGCGCTCTACAGCCAGAACCTGCGGTCCTGCCGCCGTTTCGCCGAACGCGAATACGGCAAGGACGCCATCGACGAGGTCCATCGCTGGGCCACCCGGCGCTGCGACGAGGATCCGCATTTCAACCAGCAGATGCTCGCTTCGGACGACCCCTACGAGGCCGCCTATCAGGCCCTCGCCCGAGAGAAGATCCTCGCGGCGGTGCGACCCGACGACCTCGCCGCGTTCAAGGCCTGGCAGGGGGCGCAAGCCCGCGCCGGGTCGTTTCCATCGTCACCGGCGCTCTCGCGCCTTGTCCCCCGCAGTCTCGCCACAGCCTCCGGGACCGGCGGCGCCGGCGCGCCGCACGTGCCTATCGGGCCGGGCCAGGCATTCGCCAGCGCCATTCCGCGCTCCCCCTGCAACTAGAGGAAACCGCCGTCCATGGCCGAAACCCTTCTCGCCACCGCCTCCGAGCGCCAGGTCTGGGTGACCCGGTACTTTCAGGAGTACGTCCGCCACAGCCGCTTCATGCCCTACATGTCCAACGCCGATGTGAACAAGGGCGGGATCATCCTCACCAAGTTCCAGGCCGAGGAGGAAGCTAAGCGCACCATCAACATCCCCTTCATCGGCCGGCTGAAGTCGGCCGGGGTCACCGGCGCCGCGGCGCTGGACGGCATCGAGGAGGAGCTGACCAACTTCAACTGCCCGATCACCGTCGACTGGCGTCGCAACGCGGTGCGCATTCCCAAGTCGACCAGCTTCCGAACCGAGATCAACCTTTGGGACGCCGCCAAGGACGCCCTTCGCGTCTGGGAATCGGAGAAGCTGCGCGACGATATCATCCGCGCCTTCGGCCATGTCATCATCGACGCCAACGGCGCGGTCGTCCCCTATGAGACGGCGACGGCGGCCCAGCAGAACACCTGGGTGGCGGGCAACAGCGACCGGGTCCTGTTTGGCACGGCCAACAGCTATTACTCGACGACCTTTGCCACGGCGCTCGGCAATGTCACCGCGGCGATGAAGGCCTCGTCCGCGATGATGGGCCTGGCCAAGCGCATCGCCAAGCTGGCCGATCCCCATATCCGGCCGTTCCGGGTCGAGGACGGCGACGGACGCGAGTTCTATGTGGCCTTCCACGGCGCCCGCACCTTCCGCGACCTGAAGGCGGATTCCACCATCATCGCCGCCAACACCGGCGCCCGCGCCCGTGAGGGTCTGGGGATGGAGAAGAACCCGATCTTCCAGGACGGCGACCTGATCTACGATGGGGTGATTCATCGCGAGATCCCCGAGATCGACGCCTGGTGCGTGTCGGCCGGCGCCAACCCCAACGGCGGTGCGGGGTTCAATGGCGTGGGCTCATCCGGCGCCGACGTGCGGCCGATCTACCTCTGCGGCGGCGGCGCCGTGGGCGTGGCCTGGGGCCAGGAGCCGACCCCGCGCACCGACATGATCAAGGACTACGGCTTCCGGCCGGGCGTCGCCATCGAAGAGCTGCTCGGCGTCAAGAAGATCAACTTCAACGGCGTCCAGAACGGCGTCGTCACGGTTTTCGCCGGCGCCGCCGCCGACTCCTAGAGCCGGCCCCCCCACGATCGGGCGCCCCGCCGATGGGGCGCCCGCTTTTTTCCCCTTGCCTGAAAGGAGGCCTGGCCGATGGCCACGACCTATTCGACCGCCGTCTATGCGGCCAACACCCCGTCCGGCACCGGTCACGGGATCCACAAGATCAACACCTCCCTGCACGCGATCTCAGGCAGCATCGCCACCTGGGCGCTAAACG
>CAIQDO010000426.1 GCA_903870555.1 uncultured Caulobacteraceae bacterium | reverse complement strand
GTCGACGTCGTCGAAGAACCGGCGCCAGGCCCAGCGCAGCTTGGTGCGCGCCTCGTTCAGCCGCGACCAGTCGCGCACCCGCAGCGTTTGCCAGCGGGCCTGGACGGTCGCCGGGCTCATGTCGTCCGCCGCGGCGCCGTCGGCCTTGGCGATCCGTCGCTGGAAGTCTTCGTCCGGCAGGCGGGCGGCCATCGCCGCCGACAGCAGGGCGGAGAACACCTCATGGCTGTGCTGCGGCGAGAAATCCGGCCGCGCGCCGTCGTCGACCCGCGCGCCGGCGCGCCCGAGGGCGTCGGCCACAGCCTGCAGCCGACCGCCGACCGCCGCCGAGGTCGGGCAGAAGGGGTCGGCAGAGGCCCAGATCCCGATCTTCAGGCCCGAAAGCGGACCTTCGAGAGCGGGAAGATCGATCTTCACACCAGGCAGGTCGACGGAGTCCGGACCCGCGACCAGCCGCAGCGCCGCCTCGAGGTCGAAGGCCGAGCGCGCCATCGGCCCCACCACCGAGATGTCGGTCGGCGTGACGGAGTCGTCCAGCACGTGTCCCCGCGGCGGGATCAGGTTCCAGGTGCCCTTGTGGCCGTAGACACCACAGAAGTGGGCCGGATTGCGGATCGAGCCGCCGATGTCGCTGCCCATGTCCAGGCCCGTCAGGCCAGCCGCCAGGGCCGCCGCCGATCCGCCCGACGAGCCGCCGGGCGTGCGCCCCAGGTCCCAGGGATTGTTGGTCGTGCCGTAGATGGCGTTGTAGCTCTGGAAGTCGGCCAGGCGGATCGGCACATTGGTCTTGCCGAATACATTGGCCCCCGCGGCCACGAGCCGCTCGATGGCCAGGGCGGTCGACTGGGTGACGTTGTCCTTCATCTCGGGAATGCCATAGGTCGTCGGCGTGCCGGCGAACTGGTAGCTCTCCTTGATGGTCATGGGCACGCCGTGGAGCGGCCCGAGCGCCGCGCCGGCCGCCCGCGCCGCGTCGGCCGCATCGGCCCGCGCCCGCGCGCCGTCGCGGTCCTGGACGACGATGGCGTTGATCGGTCCGTTCAGCCGGTCGACCCGGGCGAGGAAATGCTCAAGCGCCTCCCGCGCGCCGAGCTCCCCATCGCGGATGGCGCGGGCGATGGCGGTGGCCGATTGGAAATGCAGCGCGGTCATGGTGTCCCCTCCGAGAGTGTCTGTTGTCTAGAGCAGCAGGTCCGCCAGCTTGCGGCGATGATACAGGGCGTCGCCGGTCTGGGCGGCGTGCCATATGGCGCGACGGCGGTAGAGCTGGGCGTCGCAGTCGTAGGTGAAGCCGAAGCCGCCGTGGAACTGGATCGCCCGGTCGGAGGCGAAGGAAAACACGCTGTCGGCCGTGGCCTTGGCCATGCGCACGGCGATCTCGCCGGTTCCCTGCTCGGCAATGCAGTTGGCGGCGGCATAGAGGTGCGAACGGGCCTGCTCATAGCGGACATAGGCCTCGACCACCGGATGCTTCACCGCCTGATAGGCGCCGATCGGCTGGCCGAACTGCTTGCGGGTTTTGAGATAGTCGATCGTGTAGTCGATCACCGCCTGGGTCCCCCCGCACATCTCCGCCGTCGACAGCAGATTGGCCGCCAGCTCGAGCGACTTCAGCGCGGTGTCGGCGCGGTCCAGGTCGGTCAGGGCGTCGGCCGCCAGGACGATCCCATCCAGGGTCAGGGCGTAGGACCGCCGGGTCTCGTCGATCACCGTTTCCCGGCGCAGCGCGCCATCGGGCAGGTCGCCGGCCGTGATCAGCGCCAGGGTCGGCCGCCCTTGCCACAGCACCGAGGCGACGATCACCGCCGCGTCGGCGGCGTGCTCGACCAGACGCTTTTCGCCGCTGAGGGCGATGCGTCCGTCGGCCTGGGCCTGTGCCCCGCAGGTGATCGCCGACAGATCCCAGTCGCCGCCGGCCTCGGTCAGGGCCAGGGTCCCGATCGTTCCTGTCGCCAGCTTCGGCAGCCAGGCCTGCTGTTGCGCGCTCGTCCCGCCGGCCAGGATCGCCTGGGCCGCCAGGGTCGTGGTCGCGAAGGGCAGGGCCATCATCGCCCGGCCCATCTGCTCCATCACCGGCACGGCCTCGGCCAGACCGAGGCCTGCGCCGCCGAACGCCTCGGGAATGGCGATGCCGAGCCAGCCGAGTTCGGCCACCTCTTTCCAGACCGCCGGGTCGTGGCCGCGGTCGTCCGTCATCAAGGCGCGCACCTTGGAGATCGGCGACTTGTCGCGGCAGAACACGGTCGCCACGTCCAACAGGTCGCCCTGCGCCTCGCTGAATCCCATTCGTCCCAGGTCTTGCATGATCATCTAGCTCTTGGGGAGGCCGAGCACGTGCTCGCCGACGATGTTGTGCTGGATCTGCGAGGTGCCGCCGCCGATGGTGGCTGAGAAGGCGTTGAGGTAGGCCCGCGTCCAGATCCCGTCGTCCACGGCATTGTCGTCGCCGACAGAGTAGGCGCCCCGGGCGCCGGTCAGGGCGACGGCGAACTCGTTGATCCGGCGGGCGAATTCGGTGTTCATCAGCTTTGAGCTCAGCGGCAGGCCCATCGGACGATCACTGTTGAGGGCCGGCACGGCCAGACGCTGGCGGCACAGGTCGAGACTCTGGATCTCGATCATGAAATCGACCATCCGGTCGCGCGCCACCGGGTCGGCCAGGGCCGGGCGGCCGCCGCGCTCCATCCGCTGCGCCAGTCGCAGGACCTCGAAGGCGTCGGTGGACACCGACACATAGCCGCCGGCCTGGCCGCCGCGGGCGCCGCGCTCATATTCCAGGGTGCGCATGGCCACCCGCCAACCTTCGCCCTCCTTGCCCATCAGCCCATCGGCCGGGGCGCGGGCGTCCTCGAAGAAGGTCTGGGTGAAGCCGTGTTCGCCGGTCAGCTTGCGGATCGGCACGGTGCGCACGCCGGGCACGGTCATTGGCGTCAGGATGAAGCTCAGGCCATCGTACTTGCGCGCCGCCGACGGGTCGGTGCGGCACAGCAGGATCATGTATTTCGCGTAGCGGCCCAGCGTGGTCCAGATCTTCGAGCCGTTGAGGACGTAGTCGTCGCCGTCGCGCACGGCGCGGGTCTGGGCGTTTCCCAGGTCGGAGCCGTTGTCGGGCTCGGAGAAGCCCTGACACCAGATGTCCTCGGCCGAAACGATGCCCTTCAGGTATTTGAGCTTGTGGTCCTCGGAACCGATGTCCAGCAGCAGCGGGCCCGTCCAGTTGATGCCGATGGCGTTGAGCATGATCGGCCCGTCGTGCTTGCGCATCGCCCGGGTGGCGGCGGTCTGGAACGCCTGGGGCAGGCCGCGGCCGCCGTAGGCCTTGGGCCAGGCGGCGCCGAGATAGCCCGCTTCCCACACCTTGTGCTGCCAGTCCTGCAGGAAGTGGAACTGCTGGTCGGTGCCCACCTCCATGAAGGTCAGGGGCAGCATGAAGCCCGGGTCGCGGACCACGTTTTCGGCGAACCAGGCGTCCGCCTCCTCGGAATATGCGGCCAGATCCTTGGCGTCGATCTCGCTCACGGCGCGTGCTCCCGTAACCTTGCTTTGGGACTGTTCAATCCTTCCGCGCGCCGCCCGTCCAGAGCAAAACGCGCCTTACGTAGGGGCCGCCCGCTTGACGATTTTCGTCATCATGTCTGACTGGCGTCTCAGACGGTTCGCGACTGACCCTTGGAGATCCTCAATCATGACAGCGCCGGCCAGGCTTCTCCTATTCGCCGCTCTCACCTTGGCTGCCCCTCTGGCCGCCGTCGCCCTGCCGTCGCCGCCGCCGTCGCCCGTCGGCGCCTGGTCCCCGGACGGTCCGATGGACGGCGGCAACAACAAGGGCATGCCGTTCCCGGTGCGCGTCGTGCGGCGGGGGGATGTGGTGCGGGGCCTGCCGATGGCCGCCCGTCAGATCACGGTGACCTGGGACTGGCAGG
>CAIQDO010000425.1 GCA_903870555.1 uncultured Caulobacteraceae bacterium | reverse complement strand
GTCGTCCTGGCCGGAACGTCGGCGACCTTCAACGTCGGCGGCTCGCTGAACGTGCCCGCCAACACCCCGGCCGGCGCCTACACCGGCTCCTACACCGTGGCCGTCAACTACCCCTGATCCCAGCCCGCTGGGCCTTTCCCGGGGGACTGAACGACAGGAGACGCGGTCGGGCTAACGCCTGGCCGCGTCTTTCGTGCGCGAGAATCATTCTGGCGCCACCTTCTTCAGGAATATCCGCGTCACGCGCCGCACGCGCGCGGCGATCATCTGGTTGGTCAGGGTCGCGGTAGTGCAGCAGGTCGGCGACGAAACGCCCGCGTTCGGCGGCGATTGTCTCCGCCATCAACTTCAGCGCCTTTTCGGGTCCCGCGCCCAAGTTCTGGCCGAGCGGCGCGACGCCGGCGCTTTTGGCGGTCGCCGACAGGTGATTAGGCGCCGCCGACGTGCCTTAGGGATTGCGCCAGCCGGTCCAACCCGCTCTTCGCGGGCAGCGGAGCGAGGGCGTAGTCGGCGGACCCCGTAAGCGCGGCGGACGCGTGGATGGCGAAATTGGGGTCCTCAAGGGCCGGGCGGGCGATGGCGATCAGATCGGCCTTGCCCTCGGCGAGGATTGATTCGGCCAGGGCCGCGTCGAGAATCAGGCCGACGGCCATGGTGGCCATACCCGTCTCGCGTCGCACCGCCTCGGCGTAGGGAGCCTGGTAGCCCGGAAAGAGCTTCGGCGGCGTCGGGGTGTTTCCGCCCGAGGAACAGTCGACAACGTCGACGCCCAGCGCCCCGGCTTCACGGCCGAAGGCGACGGTGTCGTCGATCGTCAGGCCGCCGGCGACGTGGTCGACGGACGAGACTCGCAGGAACAGCGGCTTGCCCGCCGGCCAGACGGCGCGGACCGTCTTGACCACCTCAAGCGGGAAACGCATCCGCCCTGCCCGGTCGCCGCCGTACTGGTCGGTCCGGTGATTGGACAGGGGCGAGAGGAACTCGTGCAGCAGATAGCCGTGGGCGGCGTGGATCTCGACCACGTCGAAACCGGCGGCGTCGGCCCGGCGCGCGGCGTCGCGGAAGGCGAGGATCACCTCGGCGATGTCGGCGACGGTCATGGCCTTGGGCGTCGGATAGTTGTCGGCGAACGGGAGGGCGCTCGGCGCCAAGGTCTCCCACGGCGCCTCGCCGCGGGCCAGGTCCTCGCCGGTCAGCTCGGTCCCGCCATCCCAGGGGCGGCGGGTCGAAGCCTTGCGACCGGCATGGGCGAGCTGAATCCCGGCGGCGGCGCCGCTGGCCTTCAGGAAGTCCGCGATGCGGGCCAGGGCGCGAGCCTGATCGTCATTCCACAGGCCGACATCGCCAGGGCTGATCCGCCCGCGCGCCTCGACGCCCGTCGCCTCGACGATCACCAGGGCGGCGCCGCCGAGAGCGAAGCGGCCGAGATGGACCAGATGCCAGTCGGTGACCACTCCATCGATCGCGCTGTACTGGCACATCGGCGAGATCACGAGGCGATTCTTCAGGGTCAGGTCGCGCAAGGTGAAGGGCGACAGCAGCAGCGGCGAGGTCAAGGGCTGGCTCCGGATTGGGACGCTCAATAGCTAAGCACGATGGGAGCTAAACCCAAGCGCTCGCGACGCCGACGGGCAGTCTTTCAACGCCAAGATCGCTAGGACGCCAAGGACGCCAAGAGGCTCCTCAAACCTTTTCGGTCTCGGCGGCGCTCTGACGAAAGTCGCGCGGGCAAGGCGCGCAAGGCTGTATTGCCGATACCCCGAGGGCGTCGGCATCCATCAACCATCCCTTGGCGTCCTTGCCGGCTTGGCGTTTCAAGGCGGCATCAACCCCGCGCCTATGGCGTCGCGAAGACGCTGGTGGGCAGCCAGTGGGGGCGATCCGGAGCGTCTGCGACGCGGCGGGCGATGGCGGCGACATATTCGTCGAGGCGCACGGCTTCCTCCGGCAGCACACCCGGCTGGCCGAGGTCGTCGGAGGGGGCATGGTAGCGTGTCGCCCGCCAGTCGTGCTCGATCTGAAACTGCGGCGTGTCGCGGGCGAACCCGAACTTGAAGGCCAGGGCCGGCACGCCCTCCCGCACGAAGCTGAACTGGTCGGTGCGGATGAAGCTGTTGCGGTCGGGCACGGGGTCCGGGACCACGGCCAGGCCGAGCGGCGCGGCGGCGGCGTGGGCGGCGGCGCCGAGGGTGCTCTCAGCCTCGCCCTGGGCGATCACCGTCTTCAGTGGCCACAGTGGCAGAGGCATGTCGAAGTTGAGGTCGGCGACGATGGCGGCCTTGGCCACGGTGGGCCGGCGGGCGAAATAGTAGGAGCCGAGCAGGCCCTTTTCCTCGGCGGTGACGATGACGAACAGCATTGACCGCCTTGGGCGGTGGGCCTTGAGCCGAGCGGCGATGTCGAGCACGGCGGCCACGCCGGAGGCGTCGTCCATGGCCCCGTTGTAGATGGAGTCGCCATTGATCGCGGCGCCGACGCCGAGATGATCGAGGTGGGCCGAAACGCCGACGTACTGGGACTTCAGCACCGGGTCACGTCCGGGCAGGACGGCGTCAAGATTGGGCGAGGACAGCGGCTCGCGATGGGCAACCAGGGTCGCCGACAGGCGAGGGATGAGATCGAACCGCGGCAGAGCGGCCGAGGCGTCGGCCAGGGCCGACAATTCGGCGAAGGTGCGGCCTGAACCCTCGAACAGACGCTGGGCGGCTCCGGGGTCGACGCTGGCGGTGAAGAATCCGTCAGGCGTCTCACGCAACTCGGGATCGGCAAGATACATGCCGGCGCCGCGAGCAAGGAGCTTCTGGCGCGCCCAGGGGATCTCGACCTGGTGGGGCGTAACCAGGGTGACGAGGCCGACGGCGCCGAGTTGGCCCAGGCGGGCGGCGCGGGCGAAGCGGGCCTGGGACTTGACCGGGCCGGACAGATCGGCCGGTCCGCCGCTGATCACCACGGCGATCTTTCCTTTCAGGTCGAGGCCGGCGAAGTCATCGCGAGCCTGTCCCGGCAGGCTCAGGCCATAGCCAATGAACACCATCGGCGCGTCAACCCCGGCCGGACGCGGGCCGCCGCCAGCCGAAATCAACACCGCCTCGCCGACCTTCAAGGCCGCCGATGGCCCGCCGGCCACGGTCAAGGCCGCAGTAGAGGCGTCCTGGTCCACCGTCTGCCGTTCCAGAGCCACAGGCTGAAAGTAACCCGCCACGCCCGCCGGTTTCAGGCCGAGCGCCCTGAACCGGGCGACAACATAGGCTGCGGCGCGGTCATAGCCCGGCGTCCCCGGCGCCCGCCCCTCGTTGCGATCGTCGGCGAGGGCCGCGACATCAGCCGACCATTGGGCCGCGGGAGTCAGGGGCGAGGCGGCCCGAACGGCCGGGGCGACCAGGCTAGCGGCAAGAAAGAGGGCGGCGCGGGCGTAACGGGTCATGCTGTTGGTTACCAGGGGCGGGAGGATGGGGCCTTGAAACGCCGAGACGCCAGAAACGCCAAGAGGCGATTGCTTTTCAGACGATGGATCGCGTTCGGCGAGCGCTTTTTCGCGCGCCTTGTGCGCCATTAGACCGTCGAAGCTTCGTCGCGCGTCGCGATCCACGCGACACACCTTGGCGCTCCTGACGGCTTGGCGTTTCAAGGCCAAGCCAACTGCAACCGCCGTCAGTTGAAGCGGCGCTTCCTCAGGCGGCTGGCGCGGTCGATGGTGCGGACTTCGATATCGAAGGTGTCGGCTTCTCGGCGCAGGCGCAGGGGGGCGACGGC
>CAIQDO010000424.1 GCA_903870555.1 uncultured Caulobacteraceae bacterium | reverse complement strand
GGCGCTGATCGGCCGCAGGCCGACGGCCTTCAGCCGCTGCTGCAGCCACGTCGGCGACGGCCCGTTCTTCACGCCGCGGATCAGCCGGCCGGCGAAGGCCGGGCAGGCCTCTGGCGCGGTGAGGCGAATCTCGATCGGGCAGGGGAAGGCGCCGGGGGTGGCGGCAACGGCCGGGTCCTTCAGCGTCCCCAGGCCGGCGGCGGCCAGGTCGCGGGCGATGCCGACCACGCCCAGCCAGTCGGGGCGGTTTGGCGTCACCTCGAAGTCGATGGTCGCCTCCAGACCCAGAGCCTCGGCGGCCGACGAGCCGATCGCCAGGCTGTCGTCCAGTTCGAGGATGCCGTCCGACTCCTCGGCCGTCTGCAGTTCGGCGGCCGAGCACAGCATGCCGTTGGAGACCACGCCACGCACGGCTCGGGGCTCAAGGGTGATCCCCGAGCCCGGGATGTAGGTCCCGATGGGCGCGAAGATGGTGGTCAGCCCGGCCCGGGCGTTGGGCGCGCCGCAGACGATCTCCAGCCGCCCGTCCCTGGTGTCGACCTGGCAGACGCGCAGGCGGTCCGCATTGGGGTGCTGCACGGCCTCGACGATCCTTGCGACGGTGAAGGCCTTCAGCTTGCCGGCCGGATCCTCGACATGCTCGACCTCAAGTCCCGCCAGGGTCATGGCCGCCACCACCTCTGCCACCGAGGCGTCGGTTTCCAGATGCTCTTTGAGCCAGGAGAGGGTGAATTTCATCGGGTGATCCTTGCTGGAGCACGATTGGATTTCGGGGTGGAACGCCCCTCCCACCACGCCCTTCGGGCGCGGTCCCCCCTCCCCGCTGCGCGGGGCGGGATAAGGAAGAGGCGCCCTCTAATCCTCCCCCGTGAAACGGGGGACCGCCGAAGGCGGTGGAGGGGGCGTGAGGCGGTGGTCGACCCCACGAGCTAGCTCAACCCCGACGCCGGATTCGGCGCGGCGAAGGCGGAGAAGCCGTAGTGGCTCAGCCACCTCGTGTCCGAGGCGAACATGTCGCGCAGGTCGGGCATGCCGTACTTAAGCCGGCCCAACCGGTCGACGCCGAAACCGAAGGCGAAGCCCTGCCATTCGTCCGGGTCGATGCCGCAACTTAGCAATACGTTCGGGTGGACCATGCCGCAGCCGACGATCTCGGACCACTCCGTGCCCTGGCCGATCTTCACCTCGCCGCCAGAGGTGTCGCACTGCACGTCCATCTCCGCCGAGGGTTCGGTGAAGGGGAAGTGGTGCGGGCGGAAGCGGGTGACCACGCTCTCCAGCTCGAAGAACCGGGCGATGAACTGGTCCAGCGTCCACTTCAAATGGCCCATGTGGATCTCGCGGTCGATCACCAGCCCCTCGATCTGGTGGAACATCGGCGTGTGGGTGGCGTCGCTGTCCATCCGGTAGGTGCGGCCGGGCGAGATGATGCGGATCGGCGGGCTCTGGCCGGCGGCGATCCAGGAGGCGCCTGGCGGGGTGTTGGTCTTCTGCATGGTGCGCACCTGCACCGGGCTGGTGTGGGTGCGCAGCAGCTTGCGTTCCCCGTCGGGCCCGGGGTTGAGGAAGAAGGTGTCGTGCATCTCCCGCGCCGGGTGCTTGGGCGGGAAGTTCAGGGCGGTGAAGTTGTGGAAGTCGTCCTCGATGTCCGGCCCCTCGGCGAGGGCGAAGCCCATGTCGGCGAAGATGGCGATCATCTCATCCATAACCTGCATGGTCGGATGGACGGCGCCCCGGCGGCGCGGCGGGGCGGGCAGGGACAGGTCGAGGCGGCCGGCGGCCAGCCTGGCGTCCAGTTCAGCCGCTTCCAGCTCGGTCTTCCGCCCGGCGATGGCGGCGGCGACGCGGTCGCGCAGACCGTTGATCAGCGGACCCTGGGTCTTGCGCTCGTCTGGGCTCATCGACCCCAGGGATTTCAGCAGCGCCGAGACGGCGCCGGTCTTGCCCAGGGCCTCGACGCGGATCGCCTCGAGGGCGGCGGTGTCGGGCGCGGCGGCGACGCGGCCGGTCAGTCCGGCTTCGAGATCGGCGAGATCAGTCACTTGAAAAGCATCCTTCCTCGGAGGAGGGGGCAAAGAAAAACCCCCCGACGGAGTCCGCCAGGGGGTTTCTTGGAAAGCGTGGGGCTCAAGAAGCCCGATCTTGTCCTCAGCCCAGGGCGGCGCGAACCTGTTCGGCGATGGCCTTGAACGCGGCCGGGTCATTGCCGGCGATGTCCGACAGGACCTTGCGGTCGATGTCGATGCCGGCAAGTTCCAGGCCGTGGGTAAAGATCGAATAGGTCATGCCCTCTTCGCGGGCGGCGGCGTTGATGCGCTGGATCCACAGCGACCGGAACGCCCGCTTGCGCACCTTGCGGTCGCGGTAGGCATATTGTCCGGCCTTGTCCACGGCCGCCTTGGCGGTGCGGATGGTGTTCTTGCGGCGACCCGAAAAGCCCTTGGCCTGTTCGAGAACCTTCTTGTGCTTGGCGTGGGCGGTGACGCCCCGTTTGACGCGAGCCATGTGTCTTTATGCTCCGGGTAAGGTCTTAGAGGCCGTAGGGCAGGTAGGTCATGATCGTGCGCTTGTCGGACGCGCTCATCACCTTGGTGCCCCGCTGCTGGCGGATGTATTTGGAACTGTGGCTGATCAGCCTGTGCCGCTTACCCGCCACGCCGGCCTTGATTTTTCCGGTCGCGGTCAGTTTGAAGCGCTTCTTCGCGCCTGACTTGGTCTTCAGTTTGGGCATTTCGCATCGGCCCCGGTGATCGGGCGCCGTCCTCTATAAGAGACGCAGAAAGAACCGCCATGGCATGCCTTTGGGCCAGGCGGCTCGAACGAAGGGCGGGTTCATAGGCCATGGCCCGCCGCAAGGCAAGGGTCAGGCCTTTTCGAGGATGTGGATGGCGCAGGCGGTGCCCATCCCCGGGCCGCCGCCGACCACATGGGTCAGGCCGAGCCGCGCGCCCTCGACCTGCCGCGCCCCGGCCGCGCCGCGCAGGTGGGTGGCCACCTCATAGATGTTGGCGATGCCGGTGGCGCCCAGGGGATGGCCCTTCGACAGCAGGCCGCCGGAGACATTGACCGGAACCTTGCCGCCCAGCGCGGTGACGCCCTCGTCGATCAGCCACCCCGCCTCGCCCGGCGCGCAGATGCCGAGGTTCTCGTAGTGCACCAGCTCGGCGGTGGCGAAGCAGTCGTGCAGCTCGATCAGGTTGATGTCCTCGGGGCCGACCCCGGCCGCCTCATAGGCCACCTTGGCCGCCAGCCGGGTGGCGCCGCTGAAGTCGGGCATGGCCATCTGCCGGTCCTCGAAGGGATTGCTGGTCATGGTCGAGGCGCGGATGCGCACCGCCCGATCCATCAGCCCCAGGCGCTTCACCATCGTCTCCGAGGCCAGCACCGCCGCGGCCGAGCCGTCGACGTTCACCGAACACATCAGCTTGGTGTTGGGGAACGAGATCATCTCCGAGCCCATCACCTGCTCCAGCGGCGTCTCGACCTGGTACATCGACTTGGGATTGAGGGTGGAGTGGTGGTGGTTCTTCACCGACACCTTGGCGAACTGCTCGAAGGTGGTGCCGTATTTGCGGCTGTGCTCGTTGCCGATGTGGGCGAACATCGCCGGCATGGTGCCCGAGCCGATCAGCCCCTCGGGGGAGACGCCGCCGCCGCCGCCCAGCAGGCCCTTGCCCATCTGTTCGACGCCGACCGCCAGCACCAGGTCATAGAGGCCGGCCTTGATCGACATCCAGCCGTCGCGGAACGCCGTGGCGCCGGTGGCGCAGGCGTTGGCGACATTGACCACCGGGATGCCGGTCTGGCCGATCTCCGCCAGCATCCGCTGGCCGACCATGCCGCTGGCCTGGCCGAGGTTGCCGCAATAGAGGGCCTGCATGTCGTTGATCGTCAGGCCGGCGTCGTCCAGCGCCATCAGCGCCGCCTCGGCCGCGAGGCTCGGCACGGTGCGATCGGGGAAGCGCCCGAACTTGATCATGTCGACGCCGATGATGAACACATCGCTCATGGGACAATCCTCCGTTTAAGTGATGGCGGCCGGTCAGGCCGGGACGAACACATAGGTCAGATAGGTCTTGCCGCCGGCGCCCACCGGCGCGGCCTCGCGCCATTCGATCTTCACCGGCAGATCCCAGCTCAGGGCGGCGTTGTCGGCGGCGATCCCT
>CAIQDO010000423.1 GCA_903870555.1 uncultured Caulobacteraceae bacterium | reverse complement strand
GCGTGCGTGATTCAAGAATCACGCTCGCCGCTCTAGATTTTTGATTTCGCATCGTTTTTGCGGAAAACCGGTTCCCACTTTTCCGCACGATGCTCTAAAGCGAGGCCGCGAGGTTTTCGGCGACCTTGTCGATGAAGCCTTCGGTGGTCAGCCAGCCCTGGTGGTCGCCGACCAGCAGGGCCAGGTCCTTGGTCATGAAACCCGCTTCGACGGTGGAGACGCACACCGCCTCGAGGGTCGAGGCGAAGCGGTCGAGCGGCGGGTTGCCGTCGAGCTTGGCGCGGTGCTTCAGGCCCTGGGTCCAGGCGAAGATCGAGGCGATCGAGTTCGTGGAGGTGCTCTCGCCGCGCTGATGCTGGCGGTAGTGGCGGGTGACGGTGCCGTGGGCGGCCTCCGCCTCGACGATCTTGCCGTCCGGGGTCATCAGCACCGAGGTCATCAGGCCCAGCGAGCCGAAGCCCTGGGCGACCTGGTCGGACTGAACGTCGCCGTCGTAGTTCTTGCAGGCCCAGACGAAACCGCCGGGCCACTTCAGGGCCGAGGCGACCATGTCGTCGATCAGCCGATGTTCATAGACGATCGCCGCTTCCTTGTAGAGATCCTTGAACTCGGTCTCATAGACGCGTTGGAAGATGTCCTTGAAGCGCCCGTCATAGGCCTTGAGGATGGTGTTTTTGGTCGACAGATAGACCGGGTATTTGCGCTGCAGGCCGTAGGTCAGGCTGGCGCGGGCGAACTCCTCGATCGAGGCGTCGAGGTTGTACATGCCCATGGCGACGCCGCCGCCCGGATAGTCGAACACCTCGAATTCTAGAACCTGGCCGTCCTCGCCCTCCCACTTCATCGTCAGCTTGCCCTTGCCGGGGACGACGAAGTCTGTGGCCTTGTACTGATCGCCGAAGGCGTGGCGGCCGATGATGATCGGCTGGGTCCAGCTGGGGATCAGGCGCGGCACGTTGCGGCACAGGATCGGCTCGCGGAACACCACGCCGCCGAGGATGTTGCGGATGGTGCCGTTCGGCGACTTCCACATCTTCTTCAGGTTGAATTCCTTCACCCGGGCCTCGTCGGGGGTGATGGTGGCGCACTTGATGCCGACGCCGTGGCGCAGGATGGCCTCGGCGGCCTCCACCGTCACCTTGTCGTCGGTGGCGTCGCGGTTCTCCATTCCCAGGTCATAATAGTCGATCTCAAGGTCGAGGAAGGGGAGGATCAGCTTGTCCTTGATCATCTGCCAGATGATGCGAGTCATTTCGTCGCCATCCAGATCGACGACGGGATTGGCGACCTTGATCTTGGCCATGGGCTGACTCGAACTCCGACACAGGGGCGTGCGCTTCGGCCAGGGCAGCCGAAGCGGCTTCGCCGGAGCCTATAGAGCGTAACGTGGCGCGCGCAAAGACGGCCGTCGGGTCAAGTCAACGCCGATATCGCGAGCCTGGCGGCGTCGGCGAACAGGGCCCGGCGCTGGGGCGCGCTGGCGGTGGAACCCGACAGCAGGGCCGCCAGGGCAAGGCGTCGGCCGTCGGCCAGGGTGATCAGGCCGATGTCGCCGGTCGCGGCGGTGTAGCCGAGGTCGGTGTCGGAATTTCCCGCAAGGTGGGCCAGGGCCGCGGCGCCAGGCAGGCCGGGGCCGAGCAGGTCGCCGCGACGCGTCGACATCAGCCGCAGCAGCAGGGCGGCGGAGGGTCGCGACAAAAGGCCGCCGTCGGTGATGCGCTGAATCAGGTTGAGCATGGCGGTCGCCGTGGTGGTGTCGCGGGGGTCGCGCAGGTAGCGCGCCATGGCCGCTTCCCGCGCCTGGGGAGCGATGGAGGCGCGGGCGGCGGCCCAAGGGGTCGGATCCTTCCAGTCGTCTCGGAAGCTGGCCATGCCGCTCATATCCACCTGGATCTCGCGCTGGTAGCGGTCGATGCGAAGGTCGCCCACCTTGTGCTCGCGCAGCCAGGTGGTGATCGCGCCTGGCCCACCGATCCGGTGCATCACGGCATCCGCGGCGGTGGCGTCGCCCTCCTGCGCCGCCAGGGCGATCAGGTCGACGACGGGCAACTCAAGGGCCTCGGCATGGCCGGCGAGGGGAAACCGGCGGTTGATGCGGCTTGGGGGCGGCGACAGGTCCACCAGCCGGATCGGGATGCGCTCGTTGAGCGTCAACCGTCCGGCGTCGACCTCGGCCAGGGCGGCGGCGGCGATCGGGAAGGCGGCCAGATCCTGCAGAGGGTAGAGGCCGGCCTCGTCGGCCGACCAGACTCCCGGCTCACCGAGGCTCATCACCGCCAGGGTGAAGCGTCCGGGGAGGGCCCGGGCGGC
>CAIQDO010000422.1 GCA_903870555.1 uncultured Caulobacteraceae bacterium | reverse complement strand
CGGAAACGTCTCGATCACCGACGCCAAGGCCTCGGGCCTGACGGTGACGTCAGCGGTCGACGCCGGCGCCGGAAACACCCTGACCCTGACGACCACCAACGGCGGCCCGCTGACCCTTTCGGCCAACGTCACGGCGGCCAGCGGCACGGTCGACCTGATCTCCGCCGGGTCAATGAGCCAGACGGCTGGCGTGATCACCACGGCGACCCTGACCGGTTCGTCGGTCGGCGGCGCCAGCCTGACCGACGCCAATGGTGTCGGAATTCTGAAAGCTTTCTCCAACCGTGACTCCGGAGGGCTGTCCTTCGTCAATGCTAGCGCGCTTGTCGTCAGTGGCGCGGTGGACAACACCGCCGGCGCCACCGGCGGCGGCGGTCGCGACGTCGCCGTGACGGTCCTTGCCGGCAACCTGTCGGGGACAGGCGTCCTTACCGCCGCCCGCGACGTCGCCATCAGCACGCTGCAGGGGAGCATGACCTTTGCGACGGCCACCGCCGGCGACGACCTCGTCCTGCGCGCTGGCTCCGGCATTGTCGTCTCAGGCGCCCTGACCGCCTCCGGCGGCGCTTCCGCGACCGACAATGCAACTGTGACCGCGGCCGGCGACGTCCTTGCCGCCTCGACGCCCTTCGTCTTTTACGGCGTGACCTACGCGGGACAGGCCGACGGCTCTCATATCGACGCGGTGACGACCTCCGGCGACCTGACCGTCGGGGGCGCCCTCCACGCCGCCGGCGATGTCCGGCTCCAGTCCGTTGCCGGCGCCATCCACACCAGCGATATCACGGCTGGCCGCTCTATCCTGATGTCCGCCGCCCAGGGCGTGGATAGCGGCCTCGCCGAATCTAACACCCTCACCGCCGACGCCGACGTCGCGGTCCGCTCGGACCAGGGCGCTCTCGCCTTGGGTCTCGTCACCGCCAAGGGTGACATCGTCCTTCAGGCCGCGACAGGATCGGTCAATCTGAGTTCTGTGTCGGCCGGCGACGACCTCCTCATCCGGGCCGGCGGCTCCGCCACCGTGACCGGAAAGGTGTCGGCTGGCGCGGTTGGCGAAACTGTTGGCGTCGCGGATCAGTTCCTGCTGAATCAACCCGGTCAGTCCGCAACCCTGTTCGGTCATACCGACTCGAGCGTTGTCAGCGGCTCGGTATTTGACGTTGTCGCTCAGACAGGATCGGTCACCCTAGGCGGCGCGGCCAGCGCCGCCGGCGGCGATATCCGCCTGCAAGCCCAGCTTGGTGGCGTCAACTTCACGACCGTGACCGCGTCCGGCGACATCGCCGTCGACGCCGCCGGGGCTATCGTCGGCCACAGCGGCGCGGCGGGCAGGGACGTGGCGATCCACGGCGGATCAATTACCCTCGCCGCGCTTCAGGCAAGCGACGACATCGTTCTTCGCACCGTCGGGGCGCTATCGGTCTCGGGCGGTCTCACGGCGGCCGGCACGTCGAACGGCGCGGGCGCCGGGGACGATCTGGCGGCCTATGCGCCCTTGGCGCCGTTCGGCGGCGTCCAGAAGGCCCTCGATGGCGGATCCTCGATCGACGTCGGCGCAGCCAAGGCCTCGGTCGGTGGCGACGTGATCGCTGGCGCGCCCGGCTCCGACGTTCGATTTGTCATCTCCGGCGGGGATCTGAATCTTCAGGGCGCGGTTACGGCCGGCCAGGACGTCGCCTTCGACGCCAGTGGCTCGATCCTTGTGGGCGGAGCGCTGACCGCTGGTCGCGACGCCGCGCTGTGGGGCCGCGCGGGCACGGTGTCATTGACGAAGGTCGCGGCGGGCGACAATGTGGTCGTGCGCGGCCAGACCGGTGTGACGCTTGCGGGCCTGCTAACCGCGGGTAGCGGAAGCGAAGCGGCCGGCGCCGCCGACGATCTGCTTGCCGCCTCGCCGGGCCAGGCCATGACCGCTTTCGGTCACACCTACTCCACCGTCGCTAACGGCGCGAACATCGACATCGCCTCGGCGACAGGCGGTGTCGAACTCGATGCGGCCGCCACGACGGCTGGCGGTGATATCCGTCTGCAAGCCGCCTCTGGGGTCAGCTATGTCACCCTGAGCGGTGGTGGAGATTTGCTGATTGACTCCGGCCGCGCTGTCGTCGGCGGGGCCGCCACGGCCGGGGGCGATATCGCGTTCAGGTCCGGGGCCGCGTCCGCGGCATCGATGCTTACCGGCGCCTTGACGGCTGGCGGAGACATCGTGCTTCGGGCGAGTGACACCCTGTTGGTCAAGGGTCCCTTGTCCTCCGGAGGAAATGCATTGGGGGTCGTCGGCGCCGGAGACCATCTGACCGCCTACGCACCCTTGGCCCTGTTCGGAGTCCAGGAAGGAGCCCTGTCGGGAAGCGGGTCGATCGACATTCGGGCCCTGACCGTGACTTTGACCGGGACGACAACGGCGGCGGGCGCCGGGTCGGACGTCCGGGTGGTTGCAACGGGGACCGCCGAAACCGGCGCAGCCGAGCTTCTGCTTTCGGGCGCCGTGTCAGCAGGCGGCGACGTGGCGCTGGAGTCCCAGGCCGGCGGTTTGACCATCAGCGGCGCGCTCTCCGCTGGCGGTGACGTGGCCGCTTGGGCGCGCGCGGGCTCGCTGACCCTGAACTCGGCGAGCGCGGGGGACGACATCGTCCTCCGCGCCAGAAATTCGGTGACCTCCGGCGCGCTCACGGCCGGAACCAACGCGCCGCAAGTTGGGTCCGGTGATTCCCTTGCCCTGGCCGCGCCAATGACCTTGTTCGGTCAGACCCACGGCAGCCTGGTCGACGGAGCCCATATCAACGTCATCGCCGCGGCGGGCGACATCACCATCACGGGAAAGCTCTTGGCCGGCGCGGGCGATGTTCTCCTGCAGGCGCAGGCCGGCGCGGTCCGGACCGTCGATATCTCGGCTGGGCGCGATATCGGTCTGGATGCGGCCACGGTCCTGAACGCCGGCGTTCTGCACGCTGGCGGCGGCGACGTCGCCGCCATGGCCCGGTCCGGAGATCTGACTCTGGTGTCGGCCTCCGCCTCCGACCAGATCGTGCTGCGCGCGCCGCGGGGCGCCGTCACCGCCCACAGCCTTGCCGCGGGCTTGGGAACCGATCCCGTCGGGGTCGGGGAAAACCTGGCCTCATACAATCATCTGACGGTTTTCGCCGCCTCCGACCCAGCCCTCGCGGGCGGCTCCGTGAACATTGGCGCTCAGACCGTCGTCGTTTCCGGCGCGGTCACCGCTGGCTACGACGCCAAGGGCGCGGTCTCCACCAACGGATCGGACGTCCGCATCCTCGCCGCGGGCGTCGATCCTAACGGCGCGTCGGGTCCGGCTATCCAGCTCCTTGGCGGCGCCAGGGCCACCGGCGATATCGCCCTCGATTCCCAGGGCGGCGGCGTTCTGGCTGGCGGCGCATTGAGCGCCACGCGCGATGTCGCGGTTTGGGCCGAGGCCGGCGGCCTGACGCTGATTTCCGCCGACGCGGGCGACGACATTATCCTGCGGTCGCGCGATGGCGTCGCCGTGTCCGGCGGCCTGACCGCCAACGGCGCGAAGCCGGGCGCCGGGGCGGGGGACACGCTGGTCGCCGCCTCGCCGATGACCGTGTTCGGCCATATCTATTCATCGGCCGGCGACGGCGCTCATATCGACGTCCTGACCCGCACCGGAGCCCTGTCGATCGGCGGCGCCACAAGGGCCGCGGGCGATGTGCGGCTCCAGGCGCTCGCCGGCGATGTCCGGATCGGTGATGTTCAGGCCGGACGGGACATCGTCCTCGACGCCGCCGGATCGGTCTCGCGCAATGGCGCAGCGATCACCGATTCCTTGACCGCCGGCCAGGACATCGCCGTTCAGGCCCGCGCGGGTTCGATTTCAGTGAATGCGGTGTCCGCGGGTGGCGCGACCGTTCTCAGGGCGGTCTCCGGCGCCGTGACTGTGACCGGGGCCGTTTCGTCGGGGACGTCCGCGACGGCCGGATCCGGGGCGGCGGGCTATCTCGCCGGGGTCTCGCCGAGCATGCTGTTCTCGACCTACGGCAGCGACGGCGCCGCCAGCGGCGGGGTCGGTTTCGCCACGGTGGCGCGCGGCGACATCGATGTGCGCGCCCGGACGGTCGACATTACCGGGTCGACCACAGGCTCCGGCTCCGCGGCTGACGTTCGCGTTCAGGCGACCGCCATCGATGTCGGCGCCGGCGCCGCCATCACCCTCAGCGGTCCCGTGACGGCCGGCCGTGACGTTGTGCTCGATGCGATCGGCGGCACGGCGGGCGCGTCACCGGCGACCACGGGATCGATCCTGGTCGGCGGCGCGATCACCGCGGGTCGGGACCTCGCGGCTCGGTCGCTAACGGGCGGTATCAGCCTGATTTCAGGCTCGGCCGGCGACAATGCGGTGCTCGTCGCCACCCAAGGTCAGATCAACCTGCACGGGTCGCTGACCGCCAGCGGCGCGTCCACCGGCGGGATCGGCGGCATCCTGTTCAACACCGTCAAGGCTCCGCTCGACGGCCTATTCACACTGGGCGACCAGTCGATCTTCATCGACGCCAAGACCTACGCCAATGCGGGCTACGCCGCCGCCTCGCCCGCCGCCTTGACCGCGGGAACCGGAGTCGCAGTGGTGCTGGCGGACCCCGCGGGCTTCGACCTCGCCGACACCAATCCCTCGGCGGGCAGCTGGCTGAAGGCGTCGACGATCCTCGCCAAGACGCTCACCCTGTTCGAGTCCAACGGCAACCTGGTGGTTGGCGACGCGACCCTCAACAGTCCCGTGACGACGGCCAATCTCTACGTCGACTCGACAAAGCCCACTTCGACGAGCGGGTCGGTGAAGGTTGTCGGCCTGTTCGCGCCCGCGACCGATAACACCATAGCCTTGACCATCGGAACCGCCGATCCTACGGCCACGGCCGCCACCTGGACGCCCTCTGCCATCGACGTGATCAACGATGCCGGCGCGGGCGCCAACACGGGAGCGATCGGCTTCACCGCCGTCGACACCGGGGGGGGCTACTCGACGGCGCCCAGGACCTTCTACGCCGCGTCGCTCTACGCCAAGACCTCCATACTTCTTGGCACCCAGGCGTTCATTGACACGAACGCCGCCATAACCAGCGTCGCGGAGCTGATGCAGGTCGATCCGAGCCGTCCGACACCCACCACCCTGGCCAACACCAGCAAGACGATCATGCTTGCGGCAGGGGACCTGTCGGTGTCGGCCGGCGATCTGATCGTCCAGCAGAACACCACCGGCCTGCACACCACCGATGGAACCGGCTATTATGTGACCCGGACGCTCAGCCTCGGCTCCTATGGGCCCAATCCGCCCGCCATCGACCTGTTCGGCGTGTTCACCAAGCCAGGCACCACCATTCCGGTTACCGGCCCGGCCGCGGCGGACGTCAACCAGGTGTTCCTGCTCGGCACATTGGCCAGTTCGCCCTACCGCGGGCTCTATCGCATCAACAGCTGCGTGATCGGCGAGCTGGGCAACTGCACCCCGACGACCGACGCCATCGTCACAATTCCGCTCGACCAACTGAGCCGCGGCGCCCTGCTGAGCCGGGACGAACTGGACGTCGAAGATCCCACCATCACCGGCGCCCCCAATGAGGAGATCTGGCGCAGGCCGGATGATCGTCAATGAGTCATTGCTTAGAGTCTCTCGGCTCCGGCTTTCGGGACGACGGCCGGCTGCCGGGTCGGCGAGCGGCGGGCGCGTTGCTGGCCCTGATACTCGCCGCGGCGGGAGCCGCCACGGCGAAGCCCGAGCGCTTTGACGGCTTCAAACCGCAGTTCAATCTCGGCCAAGCGTCCAACGGCGCCGTCTGTGAGGCCAAGCGGAGTTTTGACGGCTTGGTCGTCGATCATGGCGGGCGGATCTGGAACGTCACCTGCCGGGGCTGGTCCAACACCCTCGGCAATCTCTATGTGTTTCCGGCGTCAAGCGCCCGAAGGGCCGAGTCGGCTTGGCGCACGATTCTGACAGGCCGAACGGACTGCAAGCCCGGCGGCGTAGCGACGGCCGGTGTGACCAAGTCGGCCTGCGCCACCAAGGCCGCCAGCCTGGCCTACGTCGTCTATCGTGGCGCCGTCGGCGGACAGGTGGTCGCGGCCGAGGGCCGCGCCCCGATCGAGGATGTCCTGTTGAAGGGCGTTCGCTACCTTTCCGGTCAGATTCCCGAACCCATGGCGATCGACAAACAGACCGCCGCCGTGTCCCAGGTCTCGACCGCGCCGGTGAGCCAGCTCGGCCAGTCCGACGCCGCCGATGCGCCCTCCGTGGAGAGTCTCCGGTCCGCCGCCTACGCCGTCGGCCAGAATTGGCAGTTCGACCAGGCCGAACTGGACTTTGGCGAGCTGGCCAGCTCGGCCGGGCCGGCCAACTCGGACGCCGCCAGAGCCGAAGCGCTCTACAATCAGGCGTTCAACGCCTCCAATGCCGGCCGCTTCGACAAGGCCGCCATCTTCTTCGATCAGGCCGACAAGCTGGCCGGCGGCGGGGATCCGGGTTTGCGAGGCTTGGCGCTCAACTACCGCGCCGCGGACGCCCGCACTCAGCAGGACTACGACGCGGCCGTCGCCCTGGCCGACCAGGCCATTGCCGAACGCAGGCGTGGCGCCGCCTCCAACGGCATGCGCCTGGCCGACGGCGACATCGTCATTCCCGAAGTGGGGTCCTCCGATGGCACCCAACGGATCTCGACGGTTGATCGCGAGCGTCTGCGTGACGTTCAGGCTCTTGAGATCAAGGGAACGGCGTTGCTGGAGCTCGGCGGCCGAAACGAGGAGGCTCGCGAGGCGCTGACCGCGGCGCGAGCCCTGCTCGATTCGACGCTGCCGGCGTCACAGGATGTCCTGAAGCCGTTGCTTCTGGGCCAGGCGGCGCCTTGGCTGAACACCCGTGTTTGGGCGGACCTGTTGCGCCTTGACCGAGGCACGACCCGGCAGGACCAGACGGAAGCCCGTTTCCGTGAGGCAGTCGCCTTCTTCGGGACCAAACACCCCGGCTCGCTGCCCCTGGCGGCCTTCTTCCTTGAGCAGGCCCGGGCGGAGGCCGGTCTGGGTCGCACCAGCGAGATCGAAGAGAAAAAGGCCGTTGAAGACTACAAGGCCGCCTTCGCCATCTTCATCGATCAGCGCGGATCCCTCGCCGACTCGGCCGACCTGGCCCGTCCCTATTTCGATTTCCTCTTGCGTCGCATCGGCGACTCGCCGGCAACCCACGCGGACGACGTCAAGAGCTTCTTCAACGCCGCTCAGGCCCTGATCGCCCAATCCAGCGCGGAAGCCGCCAAGCGTCAGGCCGCCACGGCCCAGGCCGGCGACGACAAGACCGCCGCCCTCGCGCGCGCCTTGCAGGACACGGACCGCCGGCAAAAGTCGAACGAGGCCGAGATTCGCAAGCTCAATGAACAGGGTGTCTACCAGGGCGCGGCCTTGGCCAAGCTGCAGACCGAACAGAAGGCGCTCTCAGACGAGAACGCCAAGCTGCAGGGTCAGCTTCTCGAAGCCGATCCGGGCTTCACCAGCGCCCTGCACACCCTCGTCGACCTGGACAAGCTGCAGGCCTCTCTCGGCAAGGGAGAGGTCTATGTGAAGGTGTTCCTGTTGTCCGGCGGCGGCTATGGCATGGCGATCAGTCACGACGCCGCCATTCCCTACCGGGTCACCCTGACCCGTGACCGGGCCGCCGACATGGTCCGGTCCCTGCGGGCGCCGATCGACGTCCCCGGTCGGTCGCGTAGCGGCAAGCCAACCCATGGCTCGTTCAACGTCGCCCTGGCCCATGAGTTGTTCACCGATGTGTTCGGGCCGGTGCGCACTCAGGTTCTGGCGGCCACCCACATCATCTATGAGCCAGACGCCACGCTGATCGCCGCGCCGATCAGCGCCCTGGTGATTGACGACGACAGCGTCGCGCGCATCAAGGCTCGCCTGGCCGACGTCAAGCCGTTGGACTACGTCGGGGTCGCCTGGCTGGGCGCCCATTCCTACAATTCCATCGCCCTGTCGGCGTCCGCGTTCTATCAGGCGCGCATCGCCAAGGCGTCGAAGGCGAGCAAGGCGTTCTATGGCTTTGGCGATCCGGCGATCCCCACCGATCCCGATGCTTTCTCCAGTGTCCGACCCACGGGCCGGGCGACGGCGGCGGACGAGGATCTGTGCGCCCGCTACCGCTATTCGCTCACCCTGATGCACGCCCTGCCGGAAACGCGTGGAGAGGTTACCGCCGTTTCCAAGGCCGTGGCCGGCGAGTCATCGGGCGTTGACGACTATCGATTTGGGGCCGACTTCACCGATCGAGGCGTGGTGGAGAAGAAGGATCTGGACCGCTATCGGGTCCTTTATTTCGCCACCCACGGCCTGCTCGACGAAGGCAACCCCTGCCTGCATACCGCGCTCCTGACCTCCTTCGGCGGCGCCGGCAGCGACGCCCTGCTGGATCTCAACAAGATCACCACCCTGCGCCTGGACGCCGACATGGTCGTGTTGTCGGCCTGCAACACCGGCAGCAACGCCCACGGCCACACCCGCGCCGAAGACGCCACCCTTCCCACCCAGGCGAGGGTCAAGGCGGCCATCCTGCGGCTCGGCGCCGGCGGCGGCGAGGCCCTCGGCGGCCTGGTCACCTCCTTTGTGCAGGCCGGCGCGCGCAATGTCGTGGTGTCCAACTGGGAGGTGGATTCCCGCACCACCGAACGGCTGATGATCGCCCTGTTCAACCAGAAGGGTGTCTCCCAGGCCGAGGCCCTGGCCGACGCCGAGCGCATCCTTATGAACGAGCCCCGATATTCCCACCCCTATTACTGGGCGCCGTTCACGGTTGTCGGCGACGGGCAGCGCCCGATGCCTGGCGCCTGAGTGGCCGGCCGTTGGGGCCGGGCGTCAGCCCAGCCACTGCGGCCCGCGTCTCAGCGCCTCGCTCAGCTTGACGCGGTCGAGAGAGCCCTCCCATCGGGCGATCACCAGTGTCGCCACGGCATTGCCGATCATGTTGGTCAGGGCGCGGCTCTGGCTGAGGAAACGGTCGACGCCGAGAATCAGCGCCATCGCCGCCACGGGAATCGTGCCGACCGCGCTGAGCGTCAGGGCGAGGGTTATGAAGCCCGCGCCGGTCACCCCGGCGGCGCCCTTGGAGGTCAGCATAGCCACGCCGACGATGGTGAACTCCTGGAGCAGGGTCAGGTGGGCGTTGGTGGCCTGGGCGAGAAACAGCGTCGCCAGCGTCATATAGATGTTGGTGCCATCGAGGTTGAAGGAATAGCCGGTCGGCGTCACCAGGCCGACGACGGCTGGCGCCGCGCCGAGGCGCTCCAGCTTCTCCATCAGCTGCGGCAGCACGGCTTCGGAGGCCGAGGCGCCCAGGACGATCAACAGCTCCTCGCGGATGTAGAGTAGGAAGCGCCAAAGGGAGAAGCCGGCCGCCCAGGCGATGGCGCCCAGGACGACCGCGATGAACAGGAACGAGGTCAGGTAGACGCAGGCGACGAGGGCGCCCAACTTGATAAGAGATGCAACGCCATACTGGCCAAGCGTGAACGCCATGGCTCCGAACGCCCCCACGGGGGCCGCCTTCACGACGATACGGATGATGGCGAAGAACAACTCGCCGACGGTGTCGAGGCCCCTGATCAGTCCGGCGCCGGCGCTGACCCCGGCGCGGTCCATGGCGGCGAGACCGAAACCGGTCAGGATCGCCAGCAGCAGGACCTGAAGCAGATCGCCTCCGGCGAAAGCCGACACGACTGTGTCGGGTATGATGTGCAACAGGGTGTCAGGGAGCGACGCGATCTTATGAGCCTGCGTCACATAGGTCGACACCGCGCCCGGATCGAGGGTGGCCGGATCGATGTTGAACCCCTGCCCCGGCTTAAGCAGCAATCCCACGCCCATCCCCACCAGCAGGGCCAGAGTCGAGACGACCTCGAAATACACCAGCGCGCGGCCGCCGACCCTGCCGACGGTCCTCAGGTCGCTCATCTTGGCGATGCCGCCGACGACGGTGCAGAACACGACCGGTGCGATCAGCATCTTGATCAGCTTGACGAACCCGTCGCCCAGGGGCTTGAGCGCCACCCCCACCTGCGGCCACAGCACCCCCACCACGCCGCCAAGGACAATGGCGATCAGCACCTGACCGAACAGCGACTTTACGAACCTCATGCCTGTGACCTCGCCATGACGATGCCCCTTCTCCGTCGTTGCCCCGGCCGCGCCCGGACCGTATTAAGCGCCATACGTCTCGTTAGCTCAGCAGGATAGAGCACCGGTTTCCTAAACCGGGGGTCAGAGGTTCGAGTCCTCTACGAGACGCCAGTTTTGCCGGCTGAGCCGCGCCCATCGAGGCGCCCGCCGCCCAAGCCTCCCGCACGACGCCTGCCCCCCTGGCTCAGTCGTGGTCGACCACGGAGCCAATGTAAACTGAGAATGATCTTGAGACGCAAGTCATTTGACGCGGCATCTGATGATAACATTGTCTGCCCCGGCCAGATTCCACGCGGCGGCCGCCTGTTTTGCCGGCAAGCGTGAATTTCCCCGGCAAGCCCTCTTGACGCAAAGTCAGATGAAACGGTCTAAGCTTTCCGCCTCTTTGACTCACAACAGGATTCGATCATGTCGCGATTTCCCGCCCTAGGACCCGTGCTCGCCGCCGGCGCCATCCTGGTCGCCGCCAGCGCGGTGGCCGCCGGTATGACAGGGGCGGAGGCCGCGAAGGCGCGCTCGGATCACATGAAAGCCATGGGCGGCGCCGCCAAGGCGCTGCGGGAGCAGCTTCAGTCCGGTCACGCCGATCCCGGCGTGGTCAAGGTGCAGGCCGCCAAGATCCTGGCGGGCGCCAAGGATCTGCCGACCTGGTTCCCGGTCGGAAGCGGCAAGTCCGCCGAGCCCAAGAGCCACGCCCTGGACGTGGTCTGGACCGACGCTGCGGGTTTCGATGGCAAGGCCAAGGCCCTGCTGGCGGCGGCCCAGAAACTTGACGCCGTCGCCCAGTCCGGCGATGCGGCCGCTGTCCTCCCTGCCTTCAAGGATGTCGGGGCCTCCTGCAAGGGCTGTCACGAGAAGTTCGAGGAAAAGGACAAGACCTGATCCTCGCGGGCGTATCGCCGTCGTGGACGACACCGGGGCGCGCGGCCCTCAGACCCGCGTCTTCGCCAAAGTCTGGGATATTCCCACGCGGGCCACGCATTGGCTGATCGCCCTGTTGATCCCACTGTCCTGGTGGGCGGCGAAAAGCGACCACCTGCCGTGGCACCGGCTGTCCGGCTACACCATCCTGGGACTGCTGGTGTTCCGGCTTATCTGGGGTTTCGCCGGGTCGCCGACCGCCCAGTTCCGCCAGTTTCTGGCCGGGCCCCGCGGGATCGCCGCCTATCTCCGTGGCGCGTCCCCGGCGCGGGTCGGGCACAATCCGCTTGGCGGCTGGAGCGTGTTCGCCATGCTCTCCGTTCTGGCCACCCAGGTCGGGCTCGGGTTGTTTTCCATCGATGAGGACAGTCTCGAACCGGGACCTCTGTCGAACTTCGTCAGCTTCGACACCGGTCGGGCCATCGCCCACCTGCACCACCGGCTGTTCTGGGTCCTGGTGGCGCTGATCGCCCTGCATCTGACCGCCATCGCCGCCTACGGTTGGCGCAAGAAAAACCTCGTGCGGCCGATGATCACGGGCTCGGCTGAGGTCGAGCCCGGCGTGACGCCGCCGCCGCTGGCGCCGCTGTGGCGGGCCTTGCCGGCCGCCTTTGTCGCCGCGGCGGCGGCATGGGTCGTCGCCCATGGGTTCAAGCTGGTCTGAACCGAAGGTGGCGTCATCGGCCGGGGTTCAACTCCCGGGCGAAAAACTCCAGGTAGGTCCGCCACAGGTGCAGCTGCCGGGCCTCCCCCTGCACGCCGTGCCTCTGACCCGGGAACAGCATCAGGTCGAAGGGAACCGATCGGGCCTGGAGGTCGGCCATGACCGCGAAGCTGTTGCCGATCTGCACATTGTCGTCGGCCATGCCTTGCAGAAGCAGCAATCGTCCCGACAAGGCGCCGAGCCGCGGGATCACGGCCGCCGCGTCATAGGCGGCGGCTTCGCGCTTGGGATCGCCCATGAAGCGCTCGGTATAGTGGGTGTCGTATTCACGCCAGTCGGTCGGCGGCGCTCCGGACGCGCCGGCCTTCAGGTGTGTGCGGGGGTCGGTCATCATCCGCAGGGTCATGTAGCCGCCATAGGACCAGCCCGACACGCCCACCCGGCCCGCGTCCACGAAGGGCTGGCGACGCAGCCAGTCGATGCCCGCCGCCTGGTCGTCGACCTCCACCGAGCCCAGTCGCCCGGCGATGGCGCCTTCGAACCGCGCGTCGCGGTTTGACGAGCCCCGATTGTCCAGTTGGAACAGCACATAGCCCGCCTCGAGGTAGAGCTTCTCCGACGGCCCACGCCAGGCGCGGGTGACGGTCTGCACGCCGGGGCCGCCGTAGACCTCGACGATCGCCGGGTACCTGCGGCCGGCCTCGAAGCCCACGGGCTTCTGCAGGATGTAGTGAAGGGTCTGGCCGTCGGCTGACGGAAGGGTTCCGAACTCGGCCGGGGGGTATCGCCCGACATAGGGCTGGAATGGATGGCCGGAGTCGAGACGGTTCTCCTCGATCCACCGCAGCCGATGTCCGTCGGCATCGTAAAGTCCGGCCTGGGGCGGCGTGGTTGTGTCTGAATAATAGCCGACAAACGCCTTTGCGGACTTCGGCATCACCGCCGTCCACCAGCCGTGGCCCTGGGTCACCGCTCGGGGTTCGCCCGGGCGCTCGAACGACGTCACATAGAGCTGGCGCTCGATGGGCGTCTCGCCCGAGGCCATGAAATAGACCCGTCCCCGGGCTTCGTCGACGCCGGCCACGCCCGGCGCCTTCAACCCGGCGCCCCCGCCGCCGCCCGCGTGCGCGGTCGGACCGTGGGTGATCGCACGGATCAGGGTTCCATCCCGATCATAGAGATAGAGTTGGTGCGCTCCGGTTCGTCCCGATCCCCACAGGAACCGGCCGCCGTCCAGGGCGCGGAAATCGTCGTTGAGGTCGATCCAAGGCCCCTGTGTCTCGGCGACAATCACCCGACCGGCGCCGGTGGCGGGGTCGATTCGCAGCAGGTCCAACCGGGTTTGGTCACGGCTCTCCCGCTCCACGAACAGGTCGCGACCGTCCTTCGACCAGTGGACTCGGGCGAGGTAGATATCGGAATCGGGGCCGAGGTCGACCTTCACCGCCGCGGCGTCAGGCGACATCCGCCGGACGAACAGGGTCACAAGAGCGTTGGGCGTACCGGCTCGAGGATAGCGTTGTGGGCTGATCGTCGAGCCGTGGGCGCCGATTTCCAGCCGATCATGCATCTCGACCGGACTCTCGTCGACGCGGGTATAGGCGATCGCGGCGTCACCCGGCGCCCACCAGGAGCCGGTGTAGCGGCCCATCTCCTCCTGCGCGACGAACTCGGCCACGCCGTAGCTGACCGCCCCGTCACCGACAGGAGAGATTGCCGTTTCCAAGCCCCCCGCCGCCAGATCGAGTGCATACAGCGTCTGGTTGCGAACATAGCTGACCCATCTCCCCCTGGTGGAAATCTGGGCGTCAGTCACCCCGGGCCCCCCTGTCGACAGCTTCGTCACCGCCCCGTCCGTAGCGTCGGCGAGATACAGGTTTCCGCCAGCGGGGATCAGCAGGCGGGTGGAACTCTCGTCCCAGTCATAGGTCACCACGCCCGACACCGCGGCGATGCGCTGGCGCTCCCGGCGGCCGCGTTCGGCCTCGCTCAGATCCTGGCCGGGGGGCTCGACGCTGTCGCCGGCGACCAGTCGGCGGGCGGCGCCCGTCGGCTCGCCGGACCCACCCGCGACTGGCGCGGCCCAAAGATCGAGCTTGTACTGGTCGCCGGTCGATGGCTTCAGCCAGGTCACCCATCGTCCGTCCGGAGACAGGGCCACGCCCCGGGCGGCCGGCCCTGACAGGGCGGGGCTGGCGAACACCCGTTCCGGTGTCAGGGGTCTGGAGGCGGGCGTGGCGGCGACGGTGCCGGCGATGGCGGTCATGAGCACGGCCTGTAGCAAGGTTGTGGCAAGGAGGGTCATGACTCCCGCTAAAGCACGTCCGCCCACGCCGCGTCCAATGCGGGGCGAGCCGCCGCCCGGACAGCCGAACGCCGCCATGGAAGGTCCACGGCGGCGCGGGGTTCATGGCGGGTCGCCCTTCCGGGCGATCGGTCGCTCAGGCGGCCGAGGCCACGGTCATCCGGCGGCGGCGGGTGCGCAGCGCCGCGCCGACGCCGCCCACGCCGAGGATCATCATCGTCCAGGTCGCCGGCTCGGGCACCCCGGCGGTCACCGAAAGGGTCAGCGGAACCGTCGTGCCCTGGCCCATGGTCAGGTAGTGGCCGACGGTGTGGTTGTCGGACTCATAGCCGCCGCCAAAGTTCACTTCACTGAAGGTTACCTTACTGAAGCTTCCCGTCGTATCAAAGAAATTGATAAACACATAAGGTTCACCCGAATTCTGGCCCTTGAAATTATCCGTTGGATTTCCATAGTATTCACTCGGATTTGAGGTCGTGTTGATCGCGTTTATGACATCCTTAGGATTGAACGTGAACAGCGCATTGTTATTCGCGTCTGAGAGGGTAACAGTATTTCCCTTGTCAAGGGCCGATAGCCAGAAGCCGAAGTAGTTGACGCCTCCCGCCACGTCTGTGGTCAGGCTCAGGCTGTAGGGCGTGTTGGAGAAGGCTACCGCGTAGTTGCCGGTCCCGCCAGCGCCGCCGTATTGGTCGGCGGTGTTGATCTGCACGCCGTTGCCGTTGACGCTCGAATAGACCCCCTTGATGGTCGATCCCGCGCCGCTGGTGCCGAAACTGGTCGTGAACGACTGCGGATAGGTTTGGGCCGGCATGGCTTCGAAGGTCTCCACGCCGCCCGCCGAGAAGGTGGCCGTGGTGTTCTGGACGCCGGGCGCCTCGCCTTCATAGCTGACGACGAAAGCCGCGTGCGCGGCGCCGGTCAGAGCCAGACTGGCAAGCAGACCCACGGCGAAGGGGGTGTCGAACTTCATGGTCGGCGTCTCTTTCCAAACAGTGGTTGTGTTGCCGGCGGCGCCAGAACCGGGCCGCCCCCTCGAGAAAAACTTCACCGGGTGCGGGGGGGCGTCGGATGGTCATCGAGCCTGCCCTCCACAATCAAGTGACGGAGGCTTCATACGGAGCGTCGAAATATTAACAATGCGCGTAACAATTATTTAGAATTTTATATATTGAGGCCAAAAGTAACCGAAAGTGGCCGAATTTAAGGTCAACGCAAAATATACATGACTAAAACATGAAACTGCCGACGTGTGGCGTAATCGTGACCTTAAGGCGCGGGAAATGTGTTGCGCAGGAGAATGTGGCGGTCAATGTGTTCAGCGACGGCGGGGCCATGTGGCGGCGAGGCGCCTGGAGCCGGATGGTCTTAGCCGGAACCGCCTGGCATCCGGATGCTGTCAGGGATTCCTAAGCGCCGGGTGTGACTCAGCCCTCTGACTCAGCCTTGAGCATGGTTCCGATCAAGGGCGTCAGGCTTGGGGTGGCGCTGTCGCCTTTCCCCTCGGATCACGTGAAAGCGACAAGCCGCGCCGCTTGCGGGCGGGGGGCTTGAGGTCTCCAGGCGGCGGTCGCCCGTCGGTCGCCCCAAGCGGGCGACCGACCTTTGTTGACCGGGCGAACGCCCCGGCCGAGCCCTGTCATCCGGGCGTAACCAGTTGCGGGGCGCCGTCCGTCGAAGCCAGCGTGGTCGTCAGCACCGCCGCGGAGCCGGAGGCGCCGGTCGACATCGCGCTGGCGAAGGCGGCGGCCTTCGCGCCGAGAACGATATTGGTGTCGAAGGTCGAGCCGGCCCAGGCGGTGGTGACGCTCAGGGTGACGGTCGCGGTCACCGATCCGGCCGAACCCGCCACGCCAAGGTCAATGGCCTGGTTCTTGAAGTAGGCCAGGGCGGCGGCGGGGGTCGTGAAGGTTTGAGTGAAAACGTCGACCCCGCCGACGTTGACGTCCAGCAGGACGCTGTTGACGCCCGACCCCGTCACGGCGCCGCCGTAGAGACCAAGCTCCAGGTGCTGGGTCGGGCTGAGCTTGGTCGTATCGAGGGTGACGGCGATGGAGCTGCTCTCGGTCTGCGGGGCCAGCGGCCCGTTCGAATGACCCCCGCCCAGCTCCCCGATCGCCAGGGCCGTGGCGCCCGCGCCCATGGCCGAGGCGATCGTCGTGTTGGCGGCGAGGACGCTGGCGAAACTCGCCGCCGAAGGCAGGGCCGTGACCTCGGCCACGGACTGTGGCGAAGTGGTGAACGCCAAGGGCGTCGTATTGTTCTGAGCCCCAGCCACCCCGTTACTGACACCGATGGCCGTGTTCGAAGCCGTCGCCTGCGCCAGGGTGACGACGCCGCCGGCGATGGCGTCGGAGGCGCTGGCCACCTCGGTCGCGGCGATTGAGCCGGCGCTGACGCCAGTGGAAGTGGCCAGAGCCGCGACAGCTGCGCCAGCGGTCGTCTGGACGGAGGCCGTGGCGTTCGAGGTGGCGACCTGGCCGACCGCGATTGCCGTTGCGGTCGCCCCGCCTCCCGCGGACGGTCCGACGCCACCAACGGCGGTGACGTTGAGATTGACTGTGTTCATGCCGTTGGCGGCGCCGGTGGCCGTGGCCGCACCGGCCTGGCCGGCGGTGGCGCCGGCGCCGGCGGCGCCACCGGTGGCCTGCAAGACCATGTTGAGAACGGCGCTCGGCGTCGCGGATTCGGTGAGGCTCAGAGTGGAGCTCGCCGCGCCGCCGGCGCCGCCGGTTCCCGTGTCGCTCGATCCTCCCGCGCCGCCGGTCGCGGATTGCGATAGGGTCAGGACTCCGCCGGGCGCCACGCCGCTGACATTATAGGCGAGGGCGATGGCCGCCCCGGCCCCACCGGCCGCGCCTGCGGTCCCCGCTCCGCCGGCCCCGCCGGCGGTCCTTCACCGTCGCCGCCGCTGCGCGTAGCTCCGCCGGCCGTAGGCCCGGCCCGGCAACGTCCTCCATTGCATGTGACTCCGAATAGCACGGACTG
>CAIQDO010000421.1 GCA_903870555.1 uncultured Caulobacteraceae bacterium | reverse complement strand
GGCAGATGACAGCGGGCGGGAGGCGAGGACATCAGCAATGGAATCGGCTTGCACACTTGGCGATCGGTCTCCAGTTCCGGTCTGCGCACGCCAAGATATTTGTTCACGGGGTCTTGCAGAGACATCCCGTTGGCGGGGTTATCGATCAGCGCGCTGAGCGTGGCGCCCGTCATGAGCTTGCTGATCGAGCCGGCCTGAAAGACTGTCATTTCATCGGGGGCGAGCGACTTGGCGGCGTCGCGCCAGCCGAAGCCCTGGCTGTAGAAGAGACCGTCATCGAGGATGAGGCCGACGGCGACACCCGGTCCGGCGCCGCCGAGGTATAGCTTCTGGTCCTGGTCGGCCGAGGCTTGGATATTCGGCAGGCTGGGCATCAGCCGGAGCCGGTGCTCGGCGCAGACGTTCACCCAGTCAGGCCGCCCGGCCAAGCCCATCGCCGCCCAACCGTTGTCGTTGGAGTCCGTGCACCCGCTCGGCATGTCAAGAAGGTGGCCGAAGTCCCTAGGGCCAGCATTGACGTGGGGTGGCGCCGCTTGTGCCAACGTGCTGAGGAAGAGCAAGGAAATGATCGCGGCAGTAAGGCGAAGACTGGCCATGTTTCGGTCCTCGATAACATTTTGAGTCAAAGCGTATCAGGGGTTGTATATTGAGTCCATGCTTCGGCCCTTGTGGTGGACCTGCAGTCGCCCATCGGGGAAGTCCACGACCTTGACCCTCTGGCCGATCGTGGCCTGAGCGAATTCGGACGGCTCGATCGTGAAGAGGATGTTGTCGTACGGGAGCGTCATGGGCCGGTGGATATCCCTGTCGTTGAACGGCGCCTTGGCGAAGCAGACGGTTTAGTCGGCCATGAAGGTCGCCAGGAAGGCGTTGCCCGCCCCCATGGTGCTAACGTCAGCGAGCCGAAGCTCCTTCACCAGCCGGTCCCGCAGGGTCTTGTCGGCGCGCTCGACGCGGCCGTTGGCCTAGAGGATCGTGCGGATTCGGCGCGCCCTCGCGCTGCGTTGCCTGGCCGACGACGATCCACGCCTCTCGATCGCGGCAACGACTGTGCGGGGAACGGTCAGTTTTGACCCGGCCTCCGACACGCCGGGCCGCCAAGGTCCGCGCCGATCAGGGGCAGGGTGAACCAGAAGTCGGCGCCGCCGTGGTGAGACCGTTCGAACCCCATCTGACCGCCGTGCCCTTCGATGATCCGGCGGCAGATCGACAGGCCGACGCCCATGCCTTCGGTCTTGGTCGAGACGAAGGCGGAGAAGAGCTCGGCTTCCGCCGGGCCGTCGATGCCCGGTCCGGTGTCGGCGACGCTGACCACCGCCGTGGACGCCTTCCCCGGGCGGGTGGTGACGATCAGCCGGCGTGGCGTGGACTGGTCCCTCATCGCCTCGACCGCGTTGCGGATCAGATTGACCAGCACCTGCTGAATCTGCACGCGGTCGGCCAGGATCACGTCCGCGCGGGGGTCGATGACCTTTTCGACAGAGACTCCGGCCGCGCCGGGATTGGGCAGGGCGAGGGCGAGGGCGTCGTCGATCAACCCGTCCAGAGCCTCGCGCTGCATGTCCGCCTCGCCGCGGGCGATGAAGTTGCGCAGGCGGCGAATGATCTCGCCGGCGCGGAGCGCCTGAGACTCGGCGTGACGGACCGCGCGCGCCATCCGCGTCCGCGAACCGTCAGAATCCGGACCCGCCGCGCTTTCCAGCATCATGGCGACCGCCCCGACCGAGGAGCCGATGGCCGTCAGGGGCTGATTGAGTTCATGCGCCAGCGACGCCGCCATTTCTCCCATGGCGCTCAGACGGGAGGTGTGGGCCAGCTCGGCCTGAAGCTCGAGAAGGCGCTTGCCCCGTTCCACGACCTCGGCCCGATCCCGCACCTTTTCGGTGACGTCCATGTAGATGCCGACGAGCCGCTCAAGGGCGCCGTCGGCCTTGTAGAAGTAGCGGGTCATGCTCTGCAGAGACCGCGTCTGGCCGTCGGGACGGACGATGGTGATCTCGGCCTGCCTCTGCGGATTGCGGCTTTGAATGTCGGCGAGCGTCGTCTGAGCCAGGCGAGAGGCCTCCACCGGGGACATCCGCCGGAGCAGGTCGCGCATCGCCGGTCCGCGCTTGCCAGCGGTGAACCCGAGCAGCCGCTCCATGCGGGGCGAGAAGGCGGTGGCGCCCGAGCCGGTGTCATAGTCGATGATCCCGAGTTCGTAGGCCGCCACGGCCTGGCCAAGGCGCTCGGTGGTCTCCTCGACCGCGGCGTTGGCGATGTCGCGCGCCTTGGCCAGTTCGACCGCCGCCGCCCTCGCCTCCTCGAGCAGGGCGGTCTGTAGCCCGACCAGGGTAAGGGCGGAGATCGCGCCGTCCGCGGGTGAAAAATCGGTGAGCGTCAGACCGTCCTCAGCCACCTTGAGCATATTGTCCGGCGCATGGCTGGTGAGCAGCAGGTAGCCATCGTCATCCTGCAGGACGACACCGTTGAGGCGCAGGTCGCGATCGAGAGTCCGCACTGTGACGCCGCGTCCGCTGCGGGCGAGATCCGACAATCGCGTGGCGCCCACGGGCCGCGCCATGGCGAAGACGCGGGAGAACGGAGCACCGATCTCGACTGACGGCAAGAGGCGTTTCAGGGACGGGCCGAGGTCCGAGATGTCTCCAGCCGTGGTCGTTCGGATGAAGGCCGGGAACACCGCGCTCAACTGCGCGTGGGTCAACCGCACGGGCGCGAAAGATGGCCGCATATCAGTAAACGATCTCAAAATTGATCGCGTCGCTCGAACGGCCGACCTCACGGACCGTCCCGGAATGGCCGAACCGGTGCAACAGTCCTTCGAGAAGCCCCGTCACGAAGCTTTCCATCCCGGTCCGTTCGGACGCGTAGGAAACCCGAACATAGCCAGGCCCGCTTTCCGTGACGGTGAATGACGGCAGGCGCGCGGCCGGCATGGCCGCCTGCACCGCTGTGTGCAGCCGGTCCAGGTTTTCGAGGAACGTCAGGAGGTCGGCGCCGGCGACTGCCATCAGGGTCTTGTAGGCGCCGTCGGAGGCGAAGCGAATCCAATACTGACCCAGGCGTTCGAGGAAGGGGTCGAGGTCCTGGGAACAGGCCGACGCCGAGGCTCCGACGAGAGCGAAAGTAACGCTGTCATCATAGGTCGAGGCGCTGATGAACTCGCCACCACCGTAGCCCGTCGCCCTCAGAACCTGCGCCCATCCGCTTTCGCCGAGTTCATCGGCCACCATCTTGCGGACAGCGACGTGGATCATACCATACATTGTAACCCTCCTGCCGGATCCTCTCTGGACTGAAACAAGGGCGCGGCCGGGGCGCGATTTGGGCGCACGGACTGTTGATAAAGGCGGTCTCCCGCCAACTGTCCTTGCCGTGAACAGGATGCGGCGGATCGGCAGGCTGACGTCGCGCGCCCCCGCCCACCTTACCGATTATTCACAACAAGGTACCTTGTGTCACCCGGTAGCTGGTTATAGACAGGCCTTCGGAACGAAGGAGCGATCCAGTGGTCGAAGCGGTTCAGGTTCAATTGAAGAAGGGGGTGCTGGAGCTGTGCGTGCTCGCCCTGCTCTCCCGAGAGGACACCTATGGCTATGAGATCGCCAGCCGCCTGACCGAGGGCATCGGCATGGGCGAGGGCACCATCTATCCATTGATGCGGCGGATGCAGAGCGACGGCCTCGTCGGAACCTACCTGGTGGAGAGCCCGTCGGGGCCGTCGCGCAAATACTACCGCCTGACCGACTTCGGCCGGACGCGGTTCGAGGCACAGAAAACCGAATGGACCGCCTTCTCGGCGGCCGTGGACGCCATCTTGAAAAACGCCAGCTTGGGAGGGGCGAAATGACCCGTCAGGACTTCATCGCCCGGCTTCGCGCCGGCCTGCGCGGCCTGCCGCCGGCCGCCGTCGCCGACATTCTCGCCGACTATGAAACCCATTTCGCCGACGGCGCCTCGGCCGGCCGGAGCGAGGCCGAGGTGGCCGCCGCCCTGGGCGACCCGGACCGGCTGGCCCGGGAGCTGCGGGCCGAGGCCGGGCTGCGGCGCTGGGAGGCGGAGCGCAATCCCTCCGCCGCCGCCAGCGCGGTGTTCGCGGTGCTGGGCCTGGGCGCCATCGACGTGCTGATCCTGCTGCCGATCCTGTTGTGGGTGTTCGGCGTCCTGCTCGGGCTGTTCATCGCCGCTGTGGCCCTGTTCGGCGTTGGAGCGGTGGTGATGGTGGCCGGGCCCTTTGTGGTCCAGACCGCTCCGGCCCTGGCCCTGATCCTGGCCGGCCTGGGCCTGGTGGCCGGCGGCGCCTGCCTGGGCTCCCTGGCCACGATCGGGTCTATCGGCTGCACCAACGCCCTGACCTGGTACGGCCGCCTGCATCTGCGCCTGCTCAAACCCGCCCTCGACGCTCAAGGGAGCCTGTAATGATCCGCACACTCGTCATCATCGCCGCGGTCAGCTTCACGCTGTGCATCGGCTGCATCGCCGGCGCCTTCGCCGTCGCCGGCGGACCCTTCTCAATCGACGACCACTGGCGGTATCATCATGGCAGCTGGCTGGACGACGAGGGCCCTTCGGTCGACATCCAGATCGGCCCGCCCGCCGCGACCGCTCCGGCCAAGCCGGCCGCGCCGGTCAAGCCAGGCCCCGGAAAGGCCGGGGCCGCGATCTAGGCTGGGTCCTTGGCGGGGGCCTTGGCCGGCTTCAGGGAGTCGGCGCCCGCCTTGAGCGCCGACGCGAGGTCCTTGGCCACCGGCGCCAGCGGCACCGCCGCCAGGCCGAACAGCACCGACACCGGCAGATAGAACCGGATGTAGGCGCCCGCCCCGAGGCCCGCCGGCGCCAGCAAGAGGCCGCCCCACACCGCCAGGCCGACCGCCACGGCGCCGGCCAGCACCTTGGAGGCGTTGCGATACTGCTGGTCGGCGCGTTCGAAGGCGGCGTCGATCTCGATGGAGAGAATCTCGTCGAGTCTGGCGAGCAGCTTCTTCTGGGGATCGATCAAGGGCCCAGGGCCGGCGATGGCCGCCACCAGGTCGGTGAGCGCGGCGTCATCCAGACGGCAGGCCTTGGCGACGGCCTTGACGCAGGCCGCCTCGGGCGCGCCCAAGACCCCGGCCGGGGTGAGGCCGGCCGGCGTGACGCCGATGCGGATCATATCCTTCAGCGCCCGGCTCTGGTCGGCCTTGGGCTCGCCATTGATCCACCGCGCCAGGGTGGCCGCCTCCCAGGCGATCCCGCAGGCCGCCAGCGAGGGCTCGAACGGCTTCATCGCCGTCCGGATATGGCCAAAGCCGAACCGCGACGCGCCGCCACCCCTGAACACCTTGGTGGCGTCCACCAGGGCCGAGGCCGTCAGGCCGACACCGCCGGCGGCCATGACGACGCCGGACGCGTCTTGCAGCATTCCCGCTGGGGTCATCGTCATCGCGCCTCGGGACTTGAAGGACAGGGCCACGCGGGGTCTGGCCCTAACCTTTCGCATCCCGACTGAAAGTCAAGGCGGGGGCGGCGCCGACAGATCCTCGCCCGCCAGGGCCCGGGCGATCAGGGCGCGGGTCTCCGCCAGGCCGAAGATGGCGGCGAAGGAGCCGAAGCGCGGTCCCTGGCTCTGACCGAGCAGCACCTCATAGAGGGCCGAGAACCAGGCGCGCAGGGGCTCGAAGCCGGCGTCCTTGCCGGCGGCGTAGACCTCGTTCTGGATGGTCTCGGCGTCCTTGCAGTCGGCCGGCAGGGCGGTGAGCCGGGCCAGCAGATCGGCGAACGCCGTCCGTTCGCGCGCGTCGGCCGGGCGGAAGGTCTTCTTCGGCGCGACGAAGTCCTCGTAGTAGTTGATGGCGTAGCCGACCAGACGGTCGAGCAGCGGCTCGCTGTCGGGAGTGGCCTCCGGATAGAGCCGGTTGATGAAGCCCCACAGGATGGCCTTGTCGGAGGCGTTGGCCGCCGACACCAGATTGAGCAGCAGGCTGAAGCTGACCGGCGAGCCCTTGGCCGGCGGCGCGCCGCGGTGCACGCTCCACACCGGATTGTCGAGCGGGTTGGGCGCCCTGGCGTTGGCGCCTTCCGCCCCGGCGGCCGGCGGCGCGGGCGGTCGGTTATAGGCGTCCAGCTGCTGCAGATACTCGTCGGCCGCCTTGGGGATGACGTCGAAATATAGCTTCTTGGCGCTGCGCGGCGACTGGAACAGGTAGTAGACCAGACTCTCGGGGGCGCCGTAGCGCTGCCACTCCTCCAGCGTCAGGCCGTTGCCCTTGGACTTGGAGATCTTCTGGTTGTCCTGGTCGAGGAACAGCTCGAAGTTGAAGCCCTCCGGCGGGGTCCCGCCGAGGATCGAGCAGATCCGCGACGACACCTTGACCGAGTCGATCAGGTCCTTGCCGGCCATCTCATAGTCGACGTCCAGCGCCGCCCAGCGGCAGGCCCAGTCCGGCTTCCATTGCAGTTTGACCGCCCCGCCGGTGACGGGCGTCTCAACCAGGGTCCCGTCCTCGTCGCGATAGACGATGGTGCCGCGGTCGGGGTGGCGCTCCAGGGTGGGAACCTGAAGCACATGGCCAGTCCTGGGGCTGATCGGCAGAAACGGCGAATAGGTCGCCCGGCGCTCGGGGCCGAGGGTCGGCAGCATCACCGCCTGCACCTTGTCGAACCGCTCCAGCAGCAGCCGAAGCCTGGCGTCGAACATGCCCGAGGCGTAGCATTCGGTGGAGGACAGGAATTCGTACTGGAAGCCGTGCTCGTCGAGAAAGGCGCGCATCCGCGCATTGTTGTGGGCGCCGAAGCTGTCATACAGCCCGAAGGGGTCGCGCACCCGGGTCAGGGGCTTGTGCAGGTCTTCGGCCAGGGCCTCGCGGTTGGGGACGTTGTCCGGAACCTTGCGCAGGCCGTCCATGTCGTCGGCGAAGGAGATCAGCCGGGTGGCGATCGCCCCCTCGGTCAGGGCCTTGAAGGCCTGGATGACCATGGTGGTGCGGGCCACCTCGTTGAAGGTGCCGATGTGCGGCAGGCCAGAGGCGCCATAGCCGGTCTCGAACACCACCGGCCGGCCGAGCGCCGGAAAGGTCGCCACCGCCTCGGCCGCCTTGCTCTCGCCGATCAGGGAGGCGGCCAAGTCTAGCTCGCCATCGCCGTCCAGACGGGTCTTCAGCAGCCGGGCGAGCAGGTTTTTCGCCTGCTCGAAGGGCCAGGATCGGGCGTCGCGGGCGAGGTGGGATAGGCCGTTTACCATCCGCGCGGGGTAGTCCGCCGGGGGTGCGGGGTCAATGGCGCCGGCGCGACGGGCTCCGGCTAACCCCGCCCGGTCTCAGGACGCCAGGGCGAGCGCCGCGCGGCGACGGCGAAGGATGGCGCCGACGACGCCCGCGACGACGATCATCAGGGTCCAGCTCGCCGATTGCGGTCCGGCCGCCGCGGTGATCAGCTGGGAAGGGGCGGTGAGAAGGAAGTGCGTCATGGGAAAATCTCCAGGTGTCCGTTGGGTTGATGCCTCACCCCCGTCCGGGGTGTTGACGGACTTATAGGCGGACGATCCGACAGCCGATATTTGGTGAAACTACGAGTTGTGGTTCTACGTTGCTGTTTACAGTGTTTGACAATTGGCGATGGGCGGCTCGCCCCCTCCCACCTATGCCCGGAGGGCGTGGTGGAGGGGGCGTCTTGCCGCTGGCCGCGATTTGGGCAGCCCTCAGGCGGCCATGGCCCGGCGGCGGCGAAGCGCCGCGCCGACGGCGCCGACGCCCAGGATCATCAGGGCCCAGCTGGCCGGTTCCGGGACCCCGGCGACGCCTGGACCTGAAAGCGTCAAGGGCACGGTCGTGCCCTGGCCCATGGTGGCGTAGTGGCCGACGGTGTGGTTGTCGGACTCATAGCCGCCACCGAAGTTCACCTCGCTGAAGCTGACCTTGCTGAACGAGCCCGTCGTGTCGAAGAAGTTGATGAACACGAAGGGCTCGCCCTTGTCCTGGCCCCACGGGTTGGTGGGGTTTCCGTAATAGGCCTTGGGGTTGGCCGTGGTGTTGATGGCGTTGATCACGTCCTGGGGGTTGAAGGTGAACAGGGTGTTTTGGTTGGCGTCGGAGAAGGTCACCTGGTTGCCCTTGTCGAGGGCGGACAGCCAGAACCCGAAGTAGTTGACGCCGCCCTTGATGTCGGACGACAGGCTGAGGGTGTAGGGCGTGCTGGGGAAGGCGACGATGTATTTGCCGGCGCCGCCGGCGCCGCCGTACTGGTCGGCGTTATTGATCTGAACGCCGGCGCCCTGGCTCGAATAGACGCCGGTGATGGTCGAGCCGACGCCGCTGGTTCCGAAACTGGTGGTGATCGTCGAGGGATAGGCGTGGGTGGGTTGGCTGTTGAAGGTCTCGACGCCGCCGACGGTGAAGGTGGCGGTGGTGTTCTGCACGCCGGGCGCTTCGCCTTCATAGCTGACGACCCAAGCGGCGTTTGCCGCGCTGCTTATGGCGGCGCAGGCCAGCAGGGCCGATGCGCCGAGGAGGAAACGTTTCATGGGAGGATCTCCAGGTGTCCATAGGGTTGATGTGTCATCCCCGTCCGGGATGCTGAAGACCCTATAGAACAGCCTTGCGGAGACGGAATATTTGGTAAAACTACGAACGACGGATTATCGATATCATTGCGATTGTTTATGAGCCAACAAATACTATTACGGCGCGAGAAAGACGAGCTTAAGGTCAATTGATGGCGACGATGGCGGTCGTCGGGCGGTCGCCGGCCGGGGTGGTGACGACCTGCTAGGGGGACGGCCTGGAGCGCGATATTTGGTTAAATTGCGCGTTGTGGTTTCCCGCGGGCGCGGTCGGGCCACGGTTGGCGTCGCGCGCAAGGCGGGACGACCTTGACAAATCCGATGAAATGTTGCAATATGCAATTTTCTCGGACGGAAGGCGCCTATGGTCGGACTGAACAGGGACAAGAGCGAGGCTTTCGTCAACCATATGGTGGCGGGACTGGCGCCAAAGGCCGCCGCCCTGCTGGCCGGCTATTCGACCTCGTGGGCGAACAAGGTGACCCGCCATTTGAAGCGGCCCGATATCGGCCGCATGATCGCAAAACGCCAATGGGAGGTCGCCAGGGCCGGCGCCGATCTCGCGCCGATCATTGAGGCCCTGATGGAGGCCGGCAAAGCCGCCGCTTCGCTCAAGAGCGCCGCCGCCTTCGTCGCGGCCAAGAGCCTGTACGCCGAAGCGGCCCGGCTCAAGGGTCTGCCGCCGCCGCCCACGGAGCCGCCCGAGCCGCCTCCGCCGGAGATGACCGAGGCGGAATGGATGGCGATGGTGGCGCAGACCGTGGAGCGGGTCCGATAGGCTGGCGCCCGCAACCGGGTCCGCAGGCCCTGTTCGTGAGATGCCCGCTGTTCGAAGTGGTCTACGGCGGGGCCCGCGGCGGAGGCAAGACCGACGCCGCGCTGGGCGAGTTCGGACTCCACGCCCAGGAGCACAAGGCGGCGGCCAAGGGCCTGCTGGTCCGCCGCCATCGCGTCGCCCTGGAGCCGACCATCGCCCGCGCCCGGCAGATCTACCTCGGCGAGGCGACCTGGGCGGAGGCCAAGTCCCGCTTCGAGTGGGCCAATGGCGCGGTGCTCTACTTCCGCTATCTCGACAACGACGCCGACGCCGACCTCTATCAAGGCCACGACTACAGCCGCGTCTATGTCGAGGAGCTGACGCAGTTCCCCAATCCCGCGCCGGTGGACAAGTTGAAGGCCACCCTGCGCAGCGCCGCCGGGATCCGCTGCGGCTTTCGCGCCACCTGCAATCCAGGTGGGCCGGGCCACAACTGGGTCAAGGCGCGCTACATCGACGCCGGGCCGATGACAGCCGTTGAGGAGCCGTTCCGCAATCCGTTCACCGGCAAGGTGAGAACCCTCGCGCGGATGTTCATCCCCGCCCGCCTGGCCGACAACCCCGCCCTGCTGCGCAACGACCCCGGCTACATCCCCCGCCTGCAGCAGTCCGGCTCGGCCGAGCTGGTTCGGGCGTGGCTTGAGGGCGACTGGAATGTCATCCAGGGGGCCTTCTTCGACAGCTGGTCGAACCGCAACATCGTCACCCCCTTCGCGGTGCCGCGCGACTGGACGCGACTGCGCGCCTTCGACTGGGGTTACGCCGCGCCGTTCAGCGTCGGCTGGTGGGCGCTGGTTCCGGAGGATCGCCGGGTGCGGCCAGGGCTGGTCCTGCCGCGGGGGGCGCTGGTGCGCTACCGGGAATGGTACGGCTGCAACGGCCGGCCCGGCGAGGGCCTGAGGCTGGACGCCGAGACGGTGGCGCGGGGCATCTTGGAGCGCGAGGCCGGCGAGACCATCGCCATGGCGGTGGCCGACCCGTCGATCTTCAGCGAGGATGGCGGCCCATCGATCGGCGAGAGGATGCGACGGGCCGGCGTGCGCTTCCGCCCGGCCGACAACACCCGCGTGGGCAAGGCCGGCGCCCTGTCGGGATGGGACCAGATGCGCGCCCGCATCGCCGGAACCGAGGCCGGGCCGATGCTGGCGGTGTTCGACAGCTGCCGCGACTTCATCCGCACGGTGCCGGTGCTGCAGCACGACCGTCTGAGGCCGGAAGATCTCGACACATCGGCCGAGGACCACATCGCCGACGAGACCCGCTACGCCTGCCTCGCCCGCGCCATGCCGCCGCCGATCCCGGCCACCCCACCGGCGGCGGACGACAGCTGGAGACGGGACTGGGGCGGCGGTCGGGGGCCGGGGGCGCGGGCACGGGGGTGGAAGGCGCTATAGGCACAAGGTCAGGCTTGGCGCGCGGCCTGTTGTCCGGTCTGACGCTGAGCCAGGACGGTCGGCCGAGGGGTGGAGCCGGAGGCCTGGACCGACGTCGGGCTGTGGCCCTGAGACGGCGCGCCCGTTACCCCGCCTCCGCCAGCCGCTTGTAGAACACCACCGTGTCGCACAGGCCGCCGTCCGGCAGCCGGGCGTAGGCGGGGATGACGCCGACGCGCGTCCAGCCGGCGCGGGCGTAGAGCCTTTCGGCGGCGTTGCTGGCGGTGTCGAGCACCAGCACCGTGCGGCGCGGCGGCGAAGGCGCCGGGGCCGTCGAGGGTGGAGAGGGTCAGCATTGGGCGAGGCGGCCTTGCACCAATCCAAACCCCTCGCCCGTCAGGACGTCCCCAAGGCGCCGTCGCCGCCGGTGATCAGCCGCGCCCCGCGCTCGAAGGTCAGGTAATTCCAAAACCAGTTGGCGCCCACCACGAAACGATTGCGGAAGCCGACGAGGAAATAGATGTGCGCCAGGCACCACAGCAGCCACGCCGGAAACCCGGAAACGCGCAACCAGCCGAAATCCGCCACCGCCCGCTGCCGGCCGATCGTCGCCAGGTTGCCGTAGTCGCGGTAGCGGAACGGCGCCGGCGCCCGCCGCCCGCGGCTGCGGGCCAGGATGGCGCGGGCGGCGTATTGGCCTTGCTGCTTGGCCGCGGGGGCGACGCCGGGCGCGACCTTTCCCGCCGCGTCGGTGACGGCGGCGGTGTCGCCGATAACGAACACATCGTCGCGTCCCGGCGCGCGCAGATCGGCGCCCACCCGCACGCGCCCCTGGGGGTCGGCCGGGACCCTGAGCCAGGCCGCCGCCGGCGAGGCCATCACCCCGGCCGCCCACACCACCGTCGTCGTCGGGATCTCCTCCTCGCCGATGTGCACGGCGAAGGGGGTGATGTCGGTGACGCGGGCGTTCAGCCGCACTTCCACGCCCAGCTTCTCCAACGACTGCATGGCCTTGCCGCCGAGCGACGGCGGGAACGACGGCAGCAGGCGATCCCCGGCATGGACCAGCATTACCCGCACGCAACGGCTGGAGATGTAGTGGAAATCCATCTCCGCTGCGTGGCGGGTGAGTTCGGCCATGGCGCCGGCCATCTCCACGCCGGTCGGGCCGCCGCCGACAACGACAAAGGTCAGGAATTCGCGCCGGCTCTCCAGGCTCTGCTGGCGCCCCGTTTCGGCCTCCTCCATCGTCAGCAGGATCGTCCGCCGCACCCGGGTGGCGTCGTCCAGGGTCTTCACGCCGGGGGCGAACGGCCGCCAATGGTCGTTGCCGAAATAGCTCTGGGCCGCGCCGGTCGCCACCACCAGGCTGTCGAACGGAACGCGCGCGCCGTTGACGAGACGGACGACCTTGGCGTCGAGATCGACATCCTCGACGGCGCCGAGGAACACCCGGGTGTGCCGGTCGCGCTTGAGGATGGTGCGGATCGGCCCGGCGATGTCGGCCGGCGACAGCCCCGCCGTGGCCACCTGATAAAGCAAGGGCTGGAACAGGTGGTGATTGCGTTGGTCGACGATGGTGACGTCGACGCCTTGGCCCATCAGGGCCTGGGCGGCGGCCATGCCGCCGAAGCCGGCGCCGACGATGACGACCCTGTGCCGGTCGGGTGTTTCGGTGGTCATGGCGGCGCGGTCCCTGGTCTGGGGGGCCCCGGCCCACCACGATCCGCACAGGACTTCGGAGCCGCTGCGGCGGCGGTTACAGCGCCGGTGAAATGTAACCGGCGGCCCGCCTGGCGCGAACAGGACCCGCGGCCCATTGACCGGCCGGCCATCGGCGTGGCGATGGGGCCGGCCAGACCGCAAGAAGGAGTCCCCGCCCGTGACAGTCCTCTCCCACACGGTGATGGAGTCGCTGAGTCTCCTGTCGACCCTGTTCGTGTTCAGTCTCGGCCTGGGCGTCATCTTCCTTCTGATTGTCTTCGTCATGGACCGGCGACAGCGCCACGACGCCATCCTGCGCAACTATCCCGTGGTCGGCCATATGCGCTATCTGCTGAGCGCCCTGGGCGAATTCTTCCGCCAGTATTTCTTCGCGGCGGATCGCGACGAGCTGCCGTTCAACCGGGCCGAGCGCAACTGGGTGGGCAGCGCCGCGCACAACGCCGACCTCACCGTCGCCTTCGGCTCGACCCGCTACATCAAGGAGACGGGGACGCCGATCTTCGTCAACTGCCCCTATCCGGTGCTGGAAGGCGACATCGAGTCCACCCCGCCGGTGGTGATCGGGCCGGACTGCGCCCATCCCTACCTGGCGACCTCGCTCTTCAACATCTCGGGCATGAGTTACGGCGCCCTGTCGACCCCGGCGGTCCTGGCTCTGTCGAAGGGGGCGAAGATGGCGGGGTGCTGGATGAACACCGGCGAAGGCGGCCTGTCGCCGCACCACCTGGCCGGCGGAGCCGACATCGTCTTCCAGATCGGCACCGCCAAATACGGGGTGCGGTCGGCCGACGGCCTGATGGACGACGACCGGTTGCGCGAGATCGCCGCCCTGCCGCAGGTCAGGATGTTTGAGATCAAGCTGTCGCAGGGCGCCAAGCCCGGCAAGGGCGGCATCCTGCCCGGCGTCAAGGTGACGCCGGAGATCGCCGCCATCCGCGGCATTCCCGTCGGTCAGGACTCCAACAGCCCCAACCGGCACCCGGAGATCAACAGCAACGACGACCTGCTGGCCTTCATCGCCCGGGTCAAGCGGGTGACCGGCAAGCCTGTGGGGATCAAGGCGGTGCTCGGCGCCTACGGCTGGTTCGACGACCTGATGGCCAAGGTCGCCGCGCGCGGCGGCGGGCCGGATTTCTTCACCCTGGATTCCGGCGACGGCGGCACCGGCGCCGCGCCCATGGCCCTGATGGACAACGTCGGCCTGCCGATCCACGAATCCCTGCCTCTCGCGCGCGACATCCTCCAGCGCCACGGCCTGGCGGTGCGCATCCCCATCGTCGCCTCGGGCAAGCTGATCACCCCAGCCGAGGTCGCCTGGGCCTTGTGCGCCGGCGCCACCTTCGTCAATTCGGCCCGGGGCTTCATGTTCGCGCTCGGCTGCATCCAATCGCTGAAGTGCAACAAGAACACCTGCCCCACCGGCATCACCACCCACGACCGGCGGCTGCAGATGGGCCTGAACCCCGAGGACAAGGCCGTGCGCGTGGCCAGCTACTGCCAGAACCTGCGCCACGACGTGGAGGTGATCGCCCACAGCTGCGGCGTGCCCCACCCCCGGCGCCTGAAGCGCTTCCACGTGCGGCTGGTCGGCCCGGACGGCAAGTCGCGCCCCCTCAGCGAGCTCTACCCGAGCCAGGACCCGGCCGACGCCGGCCCGGCGGCGGCAACATCAGGGGGCTTTATTTGATCGCCGGGGTCCCGAGGCTGACGGCGGTTTTCTACCACCCGCCACTCCTCCCGACCCTATGGCGCCCGAAGGCCAGCGGTTGCGTCGCGGGCGGCCTTGAATTCGGAGGCGGCGGGCCAGCCGGGCCAGTCGCGGCTGTCGGCGAGATGGCGGCCGACGGCGGCATAGACTTCCAGGTCGGCGGCGGCGCCGCTCAGGTCCCAGTCGGCGCGCCATTCGTCGGCGGGCTGATGATAGCGGTGGGCCAGCCAGTCGCGGTGGGCCGCCTCGCCGGCTTCCAGACCACCCCTGGCCAGGTCGAGACCGGCGGTGAGGGTGACCGCGGGTACGCCGGCCTTGGCCAGGGAGAAGTGGTCGGCGCGGTAGAACGAGCCCTCCTCCAGATGCCGGTCGTGAACGTAGGTCCGCCCCTGGGCCGTCACGGCGCCGGCGATCAGACCGTCAAGATCGGCGTCGCCCGTGCCCCTCGTCGACATGTCGCGGGCCAGGCCCTCGACGTTCATCACATCGAGGTTCAGAAGGCCGACCGTGGTCGCCAAGGGCGTCAGGGGATGGGCGGCGTAGTATTCCGACCCGAGCAGACCCTTTTCCTCGGCGGTGAAGGCGATGAACCATACGCTGCGGTCCGGCGCCGGGCCGGCCTTGAACACCCGCGCCAGCTCAAGCACCCCGGCGGTCCCCGAGGCGTTGTCCACCGCGCCATTGTAGATGGTGTCGCCCCGCGCGTCGGCCGGGCCGACGCCGAGGTGGTCCCAGTGGGCGCCGTAGAGCACCGCCTCCGCGGGATGTTTGGCGCCGACGATCTTGCCGACGATGTTGTGGCTGACGATGGTCGAGGTCGTCACCGCATAGTCGGCCGAGAACGCCGCGCCGGCCAGGGCCACAGCGGTGAAGGCGAGGGAGCGGGCGCGAGCCTTTTCCGCCTCGAAATCGAGGCCGGCGGCCTTGAACAGGGTCACGGCCACGTCGCGCTGGATCCAGCCCTCGACGAGGGGGTGCAGGGCGGCCGGATCGGGGCGGACGATGTCGAACTGGGCAATGGAATTGGAGTTTTTCACCGTCGCCCAGCCATAGGCGGCCGGGGCGGTCTCGTGGACGATCAGCATGCCCAGGGCGCCGCGCCGGGCGGCCTCGGCGTATTTCCACGTCCAGCGGCCGTAGAGGGTCATCGACTTGCCGTCGAAGCGGCCGAACAGCGGGTCGGTGGGGGCCATCTCGAAGTCGGGGTCGTTGATCAGCACCACGGCGATCTTGCCCTTCAGGTCGACATCCTTGCCGTCCGGGCCCTTGAAGTCGTTCCAGCCGCGTTCCGGTGCGGTGACGCCGTAGCCGATGAACACCAGCGGCGCGTCCTTGACCGAAACGTGGGCGGTGGGAACCAGGCTGTGGACAACGACGTCCTGGAGTTCCGTGAGGGGATGGGGTTGTCCGGTCAGGGTGAAGCCGACGGTGATCGGCCCGGGCGTTTCGAACCGGCGCAACGGCACGGCCTGGGTCCAGCCGCCGCCATCGCCGCCGGCGGAGAGGCCGAGCGCCTTCATCTGGCCGGAGACATAGGCCACGGTCTTGTCCTCGCCGGCCGTGGCCGGGCCGCGCCCCTCGAAG
>CAIQDO010000420.1 GCA_903870555.1 uncultured Caulobacteraceae bacterium | reverse complement strand
TAACCATGCTTAACGGCTGGCTAGACTTCCAGGCCGCGAAGCGAGGCGCCCAACTCGTAACCACAATCCACGATGTGTGAATCCGGTAGCCCGATTCTCGGGGGAGGATGACTGTCTTGTCCTCCCATGCGCGAAGCGCGGGGGTAGAGGCCGCGGAACGGACGAGGGCGCGGCGCGAAGCGCCGTGACGGAGGGGGCGTCTCGCCGCCTCGAACACCCCCTACGCCCGCGCCGCCACCCGCCGGATCAGGGGGAACATCGCGCCAAGGGTGATCAGCAGCAGCACCACCTCAAGGCCGTAGACGAAGTCGTAACCGACCGCCGGCCCCAGCACATTGTCGCGCAGGGCGCCGGCGACGACGTCGCGCAGGATACCGCCCAGGGCGATCGCGGCCCCGGCGGCCGTGGCCTGGACCGCGCCCCAGGCGCCAAGCGCCAGGCCCGCCTGATCACGCGGGGCCATGTTCATGGTCGCCGTCAGGGTGCCGTGGCTGAACAGGCCGCCGCCGAAACCGATCAGCAAAGTCCCGACGCCAAACAGCACCGGGCTGTTCAAGGGCGCCGCCAACACAACCGCCATGAACGCCGGTATGCCCACCAGCGCGCCGGTGCTGGCCATGCGGAACGGATCCGCGCCGCGGCTGAGGATGCGCGAGGCCAGGCCGAATCCGAGCACGGCCCCGATCGCCAGGGTGGCGGTCAGCTTGGTGGTGGCGCCCACCGTCAGATGCAGCACCTGGCCGCCATAGGGCTCAAGCAGCACGTCCTCCATGCTGAAGCCCATGGTGCCGACGCCAACGGCGATCAGGCGACGCATGGCGTGACCGCCATGAATGAAGCTGGCCCAGGATCGGCCGAAATCGGGCGGCTCTGCGTCCGCGTCGGCGCGACGGGCATGGCGGATCTCCTGCTTCCACACCGCTGTCACATTGAGGATCAGGGTCGCCACCGCCGCGCCCTGAATCACCTGAACCAGCCGCCCGTTGGTGAAATCCGCCAGAAGGGCGCCAAAGATCAGCGCCGTTGTGATCATGCCCAGGGCCAGCATCACATACATCAGACCGACCACCTTGGGTCGCGATTCGGCGGGCGCGAGATCGGTGGCCAGCGCCAGCCCGACGGTCTGAATGGTGTGCAGGCCGGCGCCGGTCAACAGGAAGGCCAGACTCGCGCCGACGTAGCCGATGATCTTGGGGGCGTGCGCCGCCTGACCCGCGCCGGCCAGCACGAGAATGGCGAAGGGCATGATCGCCAGGCCGCCGAACTGGGCCAGGGTGCCGTTCCAGATAAAGGGGACACGCCGCCACCCCAGCGCAGACTTGTGGATATCGGACCGGAAACCAATGATCGCCCGAAAGGGCGCGGCGAGCAGCGGCAGGGAGATCATCACAGCCACCAGCGACGCCGGAACGCCGAGCTCGACGATCATGACCCGATTGAGCGTGCCGACCAGCAAAACCAGCGCCATGCCCACCGAGACCTGGAACAGCGACAGTCGCAAAAGCCGGGACAGCGGCAAGTCCGGGGTCGCCGCGTCGGCAAACGGCAGGAACCTTGGCCCCAGACCCGCAAGTCTCCGAATCAGCGTCTTGCTGAGGGGATTCATCGCGCCATCAGACTCAAACCTATAGACCAGCCCGCGACCGGCCCCAAAACGCGCGAGGGCCGAGATCGGAAGATCCCGGCCCTCTTACAGGCGAACAATAGTCGCCTGTCTTTACTTCGTGGCCGGAGCCGCGGCCGCGGGGGCGGCGGCGACGGGAGCCGCCACGGGAGCCGCGGCCGGAGCCGTGCTGACCGCTTCAGCCTTCGCCTTGGCGCCACCTTCCAGGAACGCCCCGAACCAGGTCGTATGGGTCAGGACGGCGTAGTGCACCAGCAGCGAGGTGAAGGCGACGCTGCCCAGGAACAGGGGCAGACCGACGGTCGGCTTCACAACCAACCAAAGTTCTTTCTGGTTCATGACAGTATTTCCCTACTTGAGCCAGGGCGTGAGAACGAACGCCAGGGCGTGGGCGGCCAGGGCGATGACGAAGAACACGCGCGCGCCATCGATGATGTGCGTGTGCAGCTCCTCGGACTCGGCCCGGGTCAAACCGGTCGGCCAAACTCTATCAGCATCATTTGCCACAGTACCGTCTCCTTCCAGGACGGCGGACCGGTCTGGCGCCCGCATCCGCCCGTCAAAAAGTTAAGACTGCCTGCCTCTGGGCTCCCCCAGGCCACAGTCACCAGCTCGCGTCCTGTTCAGATGCGGAAAACCGCGCCTTCCCAAGGCGACTGTCACCCTAGCCTGACGGTTTAGGGTGTCAAGGCGCAATTACAGCCACTTAGGTCGAGCCAATTGCGAATTGGACGCAGCGACGCCGCTTCCATGAGGCAGGTCAATATCGGCCGTCCAAAGTTGTCATTTTTCCTAGAAAACGCCGGATTCAACACTGTGTCCGCGTCAGTTCGCCGCGCCACGGCGCCGCTTCCGACTCAGGAAGGCAGGCGCGTGACGGGCAGGTGGGACTCGCCTTCGGCCAGAGTGAAATCCCAGAAGGCCTTCATCGCCGGAAGAATCGCCTTGTCCGGGTGGTAGGCGATGAACCACTTGCGCAGGATCGGGAAACCGGCGACGTCCAGCACGGCCAGACGTCCCATCTCCACCTCGAAGGCGACGGTGTGCGCCGACAGCAACGCCAGTCCCAGTCCCGCCATCACCCCCTGCTTGATCGTCTCGTTGCTGCCGATCTCGATCAGGAAGTGACCCTGATGGTTGCGGGCGCCGGGAAACACCTCTTCGAACACCGTCCGCGTGCCCGAGCCCTCCTCCCGCATCAGGAACCGCTCGGCGACAATGTCGCTCTGCAGCAGCCCGGCCCGCCCGGCGAAGGGATGATCCGGCGGGCCGATGACGATCAAGGGATGATCGCCGAAGGGCTCGGCGATCAGGTCAAGGCGGGGTGGCGGCCGGCCCATGATCGCCACGTCGATGGTCATGCTCCTGAGGGCGTCGATGGTCTCCTGCCGGTTGCCGACCGTCAGGCTGATATCGACCCCGGGGTAGCGGTGGGAAAAGTCGGCGATCAGCCGCGGCGCGAAGTACTTGGCGGTGGAGGTGATTCCCACCGCGAGGGCGCCGGCGGTGACGCCCTTCAGTTCGGCGAGGGTGCCCTGAGCCAGGTCCATCGCCGCCTGGATCTGGTTTGCCATGCGCAGAATCACCGCCCCGGCGTGGTTGAGCTGGAAACCCGCGGCGGTGCGATCGAACAGGGTGAACCCGGCGATCATCTCCAGTTCCTTCAACCGCGTGGTCATCGCCGAGGGGGTGATTCCCACGGCGCCGGCGGCGCCCGTCACCGTCCCTTGGCGGGCGATCGTGCGCAGCGCTTCCAGTTGCTTGAAGGTCAGTCCCCGCATTCGAAATAATCTAATGCATCGCCGAATATTTTCCAATTTTCTTTCGGGGCCAAGTCTCTAGAGACCTCCTATGCCTGTCGTCGCCGGAGGCCGGGCCGAGACCAGCCTGACCGGCGCAACAGGAAATGGAGATCACTCGATGGAACGAGGCGAGGAACTTGCAACCGTGCTGTCGTCGCAGGTCAGCGGTGACGCGGCGGGTGTCGCCGTGGCCCGGACCGTGCGGGAAATGGCGGCGGCGGCGGCGGCGCTGTCACGCCTGATCGGCCGACCGCCACTCGAAGGTCGCCTCGGTGCGGCCCACGGCGGCGCCAACAGCGACGGCGACAAGCAGCGCCGTCTCGACATGGTGGCCGAGGACATGTTCAGCAGCGCCCTGCGCGAGGCCGGCGTCGCCGCCTATCTGTCCGAGGAAGTCGAGGAACCCGCGATCCTAGACGAGACCGGCGCGCTGGCGGTGGCCATCGACCCCCTCGACGGCTCGTCGAACATCGACGTCAACGCCCCCATCGGCACCATCTTCTCGATTTTCCCGATGCCGCCGGAGGCCCTGGCCGAACCGGCCCTGGCGTTCCGCCAGAAGGGCCGCGCCCAACTTGCCGCCGGCTATTTCGTCTACGGCCCCCAGACGTCGCTGGTCATCAGCTTCGGAGCCGGGGTCCAGCTGTTCGTGCTCGACCGCGAGACCGACCTTTTCATCCTGGTCGAGCCCCAGATCGTCATTCCGCCGGACAACGCCGAATACGCCATCAACGCCTCCAACTACCGCCATTGGCATGAGCCGATGAAGGCCTACATCGACGACTGCGTGAAGGGCGAGGAGGGCCCCCGCGGCCGCAACTTCAACATGCGCTGGATCGCCTCGATGGTGGCCGACACCTACCGCATCTTCATGCGCGGCGGCATCTTCCTCTATCCGGCCGACGCCCGCGAAGGCTACGAGCAGGGCCGCCTGCGGCTGCTGTACGAGGCCAACCCGGTCGCCTTCCTGGCCGAACAGGCTGGCGGCGCCGCCACGGACGGCATCGACCCGATTCTCGACCGCACGCCTCACGCGCCGCACCAGCGCGTGCCGTTCATCATGGGGTCGATCGAAAAGGTCGAACGCGTCCGCAGCTACTACCTCGACACCGCCCCGCCCTGGCAGGCCGCGCCCCTGTTCGGCCGCCGCGGCCTGCTGCGCACCTGATCGCCCTCAAGGATCCCCTCGATGTCCCAAAAGCATCCCATCATCGCCATCACGGGTTCCTCGGGCGCCGGCACCACTTCGGTGCGGCGAACCTTCGAACAGATCTTCCAGCGTGAGGGCATCAACGCCGCCTATATCGAGGGGGACGCCTTCCACCGGTGGGACCGGATGGAAATGAAGGAGAACATGGCCAGCGCCGCTGACGCCGGCAACCAGCACTACAGCCACTTCGGCGACTACGCCAATCTGCTGGAAGAGCTGCAGTCTGTTTTCACCGAATACGGCGCCACCGGCGGCGGCCAGACCCGCCACTACATCCACGACGCCCAGGAAGCGGAAAAATACCAGTCGCCTCCAGGGACCTTCACCGACTGGGAGCCCTTCGCCCCCGGTTCGGACCTGCTGTTCTACGAGGGCCTACACGGGGCGGTTGTCACAGATACTCTAGACTTGGCCAAGCAGGTTGATCTCAAGATCGGGGTGGTGCCGGTCATCAACCTGGAATGGATCCAGAAGCTACACCGCGACAAGTCAACCCGCGGCTACAGCGCCGAGGCGGTGACTGACACCATACTGCGGCGCATGCCCGACTACATCAACTTCATCTGTCCGCAGTTCAGCCAAACGGACATCAACTTCCAGCGCGTGCCGACGGTGGACACCTCCAATCCGTTCGTCGCCCGCTGGATCCCCACCCCCGATGAATCGATCGTCGTCATCCGCTTCCGCCGACCCCAGGGCTACGACTTCCCCTATCTGCTATCGATGATGGACGGCAGCTTCATGAGCCGGGCCAACTCGATCTGCATTCCCGGCGGCAAGCTGGACTTGGCCATGCAGCTGATCCTCACGCCCATGATCCTTCAACTGGTTGAGCGCCGTCGGCGCGCGCCTCGCTGATCGGGATACCGTCCATGCCGCTTCCCCCCGCCGAGACTCGCGTCGCGGTCCCCCATCAGGACCTGGCCAACGCCATCCGCTTCCTCGCTGTCGACGCCATCGAGCAATCCAAGAGCGGCCACCCCGGCATGCCGATGGGCATGGCCGACGTCGCCACGGTGCTGTTCACCCGCTTCCTGAAGTTCGACCCGGCCGCGCCGTCCTGGCCCGATCGGGATCGTTTCGTGCTCTCGGCCGGCCACGGCTCGATGCTGCTCTACGCCCTGCTCCACCTGACCGGCTATCCGGCGGTGACCATCGACGAGATCAAGCGCTTCCGCCAACTCGGCGCCCTGACGCCGGGTCACCCCGAATACGGCCACACGCCGGGTGTGGAGACCACGACCGGTCCCCTGGGCCAGGGCCTGGCCACGGCCGTCGGCATGGCCATCGCCGAACGAATGATGGCGGCGCGCTTCGGGTCGGGCCTGGTCGACCACCACACCTATGTCATCTCCGGCGACGGCTGCCTGATGGAGGGGATCAGCCATGAGGCGATCGACCTCGCCGGCCACCTCGGGCTCGGCCGCCTGATCGTGCTGTGGGACGATAACCGCATTTCCATCGACGGACCGACCTCGCTGTCGACCTCCACCGATCAGGGCCAGCGTTCCGCGGCCTCGGGCTGGCACGTTCAGGCCATAGACGGTCACGATCCGGCGGCGATCGCCGAGGCGATCAGCAAGGCCAAGGCCGATCCCCGCCCGTCGATGATCGCCTGCCGGACCACCATCGGCTTTGGCGCCCCGACCAAGGCCGGCACCGAAGGCGCCCATGGCGCGCCCCTCGGCGCCGCCGAGGCCGCCGGCGCCCGCGCCGCCCTCGGCTGGCCCCACGCGCCCTTCGAAATCCCGGCCGATGTCCTGGCCGACTGGCGCCGTCCCGCCCAAACAGGCGCCAAGTCGCG
>CAIQDO010000419.1 GCA_903870555.1 uncultured Caulobacteraceae bacterium | reverse complement strand
GCCCGACGTGGAATCAAGCGACGCCTGGAACCGACCCCCATGAGTTGATGGGCGACGTTGGCGTCGCGGTCCGACAGGAGCCCCGCGCCTAGAGGCTGACGCCTTTAGACGGAACCGTCCACAAATTATCGTGCTCCAGCGAAGCGCCCCATCAGCGCCCCGGCGTCGTCGCTTACCCTCCCCGGTCCGTCACATCTTGGCGACGGACCGGGGAGCGGGAAGCCCGGGCCTAATACCGATAATGATCCGGCTTGAACGGGCCCGCTTGCGGCACGCTGATGTAGTCGGCCTGTTCGGTCGACAGCGTGGTCAGCTTGGCGCCGAGCTTGGCGAGGTGGAGCATGGCCACCTTCTCGTCGAGGTGCTTGGGCAGGGTGTAGACCTTGGTCTCATAGGCCTTGCCGTTGGACCAAAGTTCGATCTGGGCCAGGGTCTGGTTGGTGAAGCTGGCGCTCATCACGAAGCTGGGGTGGCCGGTGGCGTTGCCGAGGTTCACCAGGCGGCCTTCGGACAGGATGATCAGCTTCTTGCCGTCCGGGAATTCCACATGGTGGACCTGCGGCTTGATCTCGTCCCATTTGAAGTTGCGCAGGCCGGCGACCTGGATCTCGGAGTCAAAGTGGCCGATGTTGCAGACGATGGCGTTGTTCTTCATCCCGCGCATGTGGTCGACGGTGATGACGTCCTTGTTGCCGGTGGCGGTGACATAAATGTCGGCGCGGCCAAGGGTGTCCTCGATGGTCTGGACTTCATAGCCTTCCATCGCGGCCTGAAGGGCGCAGATCGGGTCGACTTCGGTGACGATCACCCGGGCGCCGCCCTGGCGGAGCGAGGCGGCCGAACCCTTGCCCACATCGCCATAACCGCAGACCACGGCCACCTTGCCCGACAGCATCACGTCGGTGCCGCGGCGGATGGCGTCCACCAGGCTCTCGCGGCAGCCGTAGAGGTTGTCGAACTTGGACTTGGTGACGCTGTCATTGACGTTGATGGCCGGGAACGGCAGCTCGCCGCGCTCAGACATCTGGTAGAGGCGGTGGACGCCGGTGGTGGTCTCTTCGGAGACGCCCTTGATGGCCGCGCGGATCGCCGAATAGAAGCCGGGCTTCTCCTTCAGGTAGCGCTTCATCGTCTTGTAGAGCGACTCTTCCTCTTCGTTGTTGGGGTGATCCAGCAGCGTCGGATCTTTTTCGGCCTTGGGGCCGAGGACGCAAAGCAGGGTGGCGTCGCCACCGTCGTCGAGGATCATGTTCGGATAGCCGCCGTCGGACCACTCGAAGATCTTGTGGGCGTAGTCCCAATATTCGTCGAGCGTCTCGCCCTTGGTGGCGAACACAGGCGTGCCGGTGGCGGCGATGGCGGCGGCGGCGTGGTCCTGGGTGGAGAAGATGTTGCAGGAGGCCCAGCGCACGTCGGCGCCGAGGGCTTGCAGCGTTTCGATCAGCACGCCGGTCTGGATGGTCATGTGCAGGGAGCCGGCGATCCGGGCGCCTTTCAGCGGCTGGCTGGCGCCGAATTCCTCGCGCAGGGCCATCAGGCCCGGCATTTCGGTCTCGGCGATGGCCAGCTCTTTGCGCCCCCAATCGGCCAAGGCGATGTCTGTGATGATGTAGTCGGCCACGGGCGGGCTCCTGTTTGCGGGATTGCCGGCTCTATAGCCGTCCAAAACCGAAGCCGCAACATCATATAAGGAAAGCTTTATGTCTACTCCGGCCAGAACGGCTTCGCCCGCCTGAAACGCTCGAACGCGACTTGCGCCTGGTCGATCAGCCGGGCCTCCCGGTCGGCCTCGTCGACCCCCAGGGCGATTTCGGCGGGCAGGTGGCTGACGACAGCGCGGGCGGTCGCCAGATCGTTGAGCTCGCCGAGGGTTTCAGCGAGGTCCTCCAGGGCGTCCAGATAGCGTTCCGCGCGTTTGGGTTTGCCCGGGAACACCGGCGCCAGCACCTCCGCGGCGTAGCGGAGAACCTTGGCGCGGATGCGGACATGATGACGGTCTTCGGGCGTCAGGCCGGCAAGGGACTTGCCGGCCTCGACCAGTTTGCGGCGACCTTTGCCGAGCGACCTGGCCGCGAACCGCGCCACCGGCTTGTCGCGCGCCATGGCGCCGTCGGCGCGCCGGTGTGTCCAGGCGCCCAGCTCGATCCAGGCCAGGGTGTCCAACGCCAGGGTGCGGGCGTCCGCCGAGTTCACGGCCAGGCGCGCGCGGTCGTAGGCGGCAGCCTTCGCGGCGATCAGGGCCGACTCGTCGGCGGCGGGCCGATCCGACGCTGGGGCGCGCCGCCAAACCCCGTCGAGAAAGACGTCGAGATTGCGCGCCTCATCGAGCTCCTTGCCCAGGGCCTTGAGGCGTTCGCGAACACCATGACGTTCGTCATCGGCGACGACGGATCGGAACGTCGATAGGGTGGCGCGTAGGCGGCGCACGCCGATGCGGGTCTGATGAATCGCTTCCGGGCTCGCGGCCTGTCGCACCAGCGCGGCGTTCCAGATCATCTGCTCCACGGCCGCCCGGGCCGCCACGCGGAAAGCCTCTCCGGCCGTCATCTCGGTGGACAGTTCGGGTTGACGGAAGCGCCGGTGTGCAAGGTCGGTTCCCCCGGCGAGGGCGAAGCCCCGATCCGACTTGGCGACCGCGGAAAGGGGGACTGGGAAGGCCAGTTGCAGCCGTCGCGCCAGCGCGAACAGGGCGAGCGGAGCGCCGGACTTGAGTTCCAATTCCAGCTCGACAACCGGCGCCGAACGAGTCCCGGCCGCGACCACCCCCCTGTCGAGGCTGGCCTCGATCAGACTGTCCGGGCTGCGCAGGTCCAGGGAGAGGCGGTCCACCATAACCGTGAACTGCGCTGTCGGCGCCTCCGCGCCTTTCAATAGCCTCTTGGCCGGGGTGAGCCGAGCCGCCGCCAGGTCGACGCCAGGACCGGCGACGGTGGTCGACCATTCGCCTCGGCCGAGCCGCCCCCTGCTCGCGACGGTCGATTTGACGGTTTGAATATAGACGCCATCTTCCTCGCGGACGCGCAGGCTGAGCCCGGCTTGCCGCAGGTCGAGACCCGGCGTGTCGTAATAGGTCGCAGACAGCGCGACCTTGGTCGGCCGCCGGCCTTGGCCAAGCCAGGCCAACAGTTCGTCCGGCCGGACCGCCTCAAGGGTGAACTTCAGTTCGACCTCGCGATCCTTGCCGACCATCAGCGCGACGCGGCGCGCGCCCTGGGCGTGACCGACTGTCGAATCATCATCGCTCCTCCTCGAATCGGCTCTCGACCAGTTGCGTCAGGGCCTGCAGGGCCGCCTGGGCGTCCGCGCCGTCGGCGACGATTTCGATCATTGATCCGGGGCCGGCCGCCAGCATCATCAGGCCCATGATCGACAGGGCGTCGACCGTCTGGTCGTCCCGGGTCACCTTGACCGTCGACTGGAAGGTTCCAGCAAGCTTGACGAACTTCGCCGAAGCCCGGGCGTGGAGCCCGCGCTCATTGACGATCTCTACCGCGCCCTTGGCCCTCACTTCTCGCCAGCCAGGACATATGAGGCGACCGAGATGTATTTCCGCCCGGCTTCCTGCGCGTGGTGAACGCACACATCAAGCGGCTCACGCGCCCGCAGGCTCGCCAGCTTGATCAGCATCGGGAGATTAAGACCGGCGATCACTTCCGCCTTGGTCTGCTCCATGACCGAAATCGCCAGATTCGAAGGGGTGCCCCCGAACATATCGGTAAGAAGGATCACACCCTGGCCGCTGTCGACGTCCTGGCAGGCCCGCAGAATGTCCCGGCGGCGCCGCTCCATATCGTCGTCCGGGCCGATGCAGATTGTGGCCACCAAGGGTTGTGGCCCCACGACATGTTCCATGGCGGACAGGAACTCTTCGGCGAGCCGCCCATGGGTCACAATGACGAGCCCGATCACGAACACTGCCTCAAAGGCGAAATCCCCAAGCCCGGCCGCGGCGAAAGGACGGCGCGGCGGTCAACTGAATACGCTCCTTAGGGGCGTGGTCCAAGATGTTCAATGGCGCGACGAATCTTCGCGGGTGCGGAATTTTCCAGGACCCACAGGTCGAGAGCGGGAGTCTCGACGCCAAGAAAGCACTCTGTCATCGCGTCCGGCAGGCGTTCCACCTCGCCGGGCGTGGTTTTGCACCGCACCGCCAGCGTAACCGGCGCGAACGGCCGGGCTGCCACCTTGGCCACGCCGACACCCCGGATTTCCATCAGACCGAACAGAGTTTTCGGAGCCCGTCCGAACAGGCGCCCCTCGGACAGGAACACCTGCGTCCGGTCATCGGCGACGAGTTGAAATCCATCGTCCAGGGCGCGAAGGGTCAGGTCGCTCTTGCCCGCACCCGACGGACCCAACAGCAGGATTCCTTGCCATGCGCCGGCGGTTTGAAGGGCGATCAAACCCGCATGAAGAATCATGCCAGCGGCAAGGCGATGCGGAAGCTGGCCCCGATCACCTGGCCATCCTTGAGGCGGTTCTCCGCCCAGATGCGACCGCCATGGGTTTCGATGATCTGCCGGGCGATGGCCAGGCCCAGGCCCGAATTGCCGCCGAACGCGGCGCCCTTCGGACGGGATGTGTAGAATCGCTCGAACACCGTTTCCAGATTGTCCGGCGGCACGCCGGGGCCGTCGTCGTCGACCCGCACCAGAACCTCGTCGCGCGCGCGGACCACCGACACCCGCACCTCGCCTTCGGGCGGGCTGAACGAGCGGGCGTTATCGACCAGATTGCGGAACACCTGGCCGAGCGGACCTTCGCGGCCGACGACCATCATCGGTTCCGAGGTGGCCGGGGCGATGAAGGTGACCCGTGCGTCGGCTGGCTTGCCGGTCGCCTGGTAGAAGTCGCAAATGTCCGACAGTTGCCGGGCGACGTCCATCGGCGTCGGGGCGTTGCGAGCCAGTTCGGCGTCAAGGCGGGAGGCGTTGGAAATGTCGGTGATCAGGCGGTCGAGCCGGCCGACGTCATGGTGCAGGATCGACACCAGCCGCTGACGCTGGGCCTCGGTCTTGACCAGGTCGAGGGTCTCCACGGCCGAGCGGATCGAGGTCATCGGGTTGCGCAACTCGTGCGATACGTCGGCGGCGAAACGCTCGATGGCGGTCATCCGGTCCGATAGCGCCTGGGTCATGGCCTCGAGCGACCGGGTCAGATCGCCCAGTTCGTCGTCGCGCCCGGCAAGGTCAGGCAGTTCGATGGCCCTGGCGCGCGACAGGCGAACGCGGTCGGCCGCCCGGGCCAGGCGCAAGACGGGCACGGCGATCAGTTGCGTGAGCATCAGCGACGACAGCAGAGCCACGCCGATGGCGATCAGGATGAACGGAATCAGAGCCGTGCGCTCGGCGGCGATAATCGCCTGCATGCCGCCCGATTCGAGCGTCAGAACGCCAAGGACTGCGCGGACATGCCGGATGGGAACTGACACCGACACCACTCTTTGGCCGTCTTCGTCGACCCTCACACCCGAAACCGGATTTCCGCCGAGCGCGCCGGCGACTTCGGTGGCCAGGGCCAACCTGGCCACGTCCGCCTGCTTGGTCTGGGAAAAAACCTTGAAGCCGAACAGGCTCGCACGATGATGGCCCGGCCGCCTGGCTGGCGGCAGCAGGCTGGCGTCCACCCTGTCGGTCACCAGCAGGGAGTCGGCCAGCAGGTGGCCCTTGACGTCATAAAGGCGCGCGCGTTGCGACTTGGGTATGAACAGCGACTGGAGCACGCCCGCGGCGGTGTCGCCCTGGAGGCTGGGCTCGGGCTCGCCAACCGTCGCGGTCTGATCGATGACGTTGGCGATCAACTGCCCTTGAAGGTTCAGGCTTTCCTGGCGCGCCTTGACCTGACCCTGGCTCGATTCATTGAGAACAAGCGCCCCGCCGATCAAGATCGCCAGGCCCAGCAGATTCAGGATGACGATCAGCCGGCCAAGCCGCGATCCCAAAGGCCAGCCACCCCGGCGGACCTCACGCCGATATGCGGCCTGGCGGTCTATGCCGGGGTCGCGCGGGTCCCGACGCACTCTGTGTTCAGGATTCGCGGTATCGATAGCCGACGCCATACAGCGTCTCGATCGCATCGAATTCGGAGTCGACCTCGCGGAACTTCTTGCGCATGCGCTTGATATGGCTGTCGATGGTTCGGTCGTCGACGTAGACTTGATCCTCGTAGGCCGCGTCCATCAAATTGTCGCGGCTTTTAACGAATCCAGGTCTCTGGGCCAGGGACTGAAGGAGCAGGAACTCGGTGACCGTGAGGCGGACAGGCTTACCTTCCCATAGGCAGTCGTGACGGGCGGGATCCAGGGTCAGGCGGCCTCGCTTGATCGCCCTGTTGTCAGCCGTCTCATCATCCGAACCGGCCCCCGACCCGCCGAGCTCGCCGCCCATGACGTCCTCGGGATTGGCGCGGCGCAGCACCGCCTTGACCCGTTCGATCAGCAACCTCTGGCTGAATGGCTTGCGGATATAGTCGTCGGCGCCGAGGTTGAAGCCGAGAATTTCGTCGATCTCGTCGTCCTTGGAGGTCAACATGATCACCGGCACCGTGCTGGTCTGTCGCAGGCGTCGAAGCACCTCCATGCCGTCCAGCAGAGGCATCTTTACATCCAGAATCGCCAGGTCGGGCGGATTGCTCTCAAGGGCGGTCAGCCCGGCCACGCCGTCGAAGTAGGCGGTCACCTCATGCCCGTGACTTTCGAGGGCCAGCGAAACCGACGCGACGATGTTCTCGTCGTCATCCACCAGGGTGATTTTAGCCATGAAGTCGCAGTGTTCCCCATCATCTCAGGCTGACGGCCCAGGCGAGACCAAAGACAGTTGAGTCGGTATTGTGCCTTCATTGGCGGTCAGGTGCAAATTCTTCATTGTTCCGTTAGGTCAGTCGGCGGCCGCGTCCATGGCGCGGGCGAGCGCCACGTCCAGGCCGGTCACGCCGCCAGCGTCGTGAGTCGTCAGTGTGACATCGACCCGGTTGTAGACATTGACCCATTCCGGATGGTGATCGAGCTTTTCCGACGTGAGGGCAACCCGCGTCATCCAGCCAAACGCGGCGCTGAAGTCCTTGAATCGAAAGGTTTTTACCAAGGCGTCGCGACCCTCTGCCGCCGCCCAGGACGGCAGGTCGGCCAGCGCCGACGCGGCCCCGATCCGTTCCGGCCGGTTCACGCCGCCATGCCCGCGATCGCCTTGAGGCCGGTCAGGCGGGCGAGGTCCGCCAGCAACTGGGCTTCGCTGACCACCTTGATGGCCTTCATCCCCAGCGCCGCCGCCGGCTTGCAGTTCACCCCGAGGTCGTCGAGGTAGACACAGGCGTCCGGCGTCACGGCGAGCAGTTCGCACATCATCTGATAGATTCTCGGGTCGGGTTTCCTGACCCCGGCCTTCGAACTCTCGATCACGGCGTCGAACAGCAGCATGATCTCGGCGGTGCGCGAGGCCCCTTCCTTTGTCGCCTGCATGCCCGCGCCATGTCCCTGGGCCATGTTGTTGGTGATGCAGCCGACCTTGAAATGGGACTTGCACAGCTTCAGGGCGTCGACGACCGCCGGGCGCACGTCACCTGACAGAAGGGGCAGCACGTCGGCGCCCCGGACCGGGTGGCCGAGCGCCGTCGATTCCTCAAGGAACTTCACGTCGAAGCCGCTGGCGTCGATCTGGGCCCGCTCGAACAGGGCCCAGGCGTTGTGATCGGGGTCGGTCGCGTTGATGCCGCGGATCAGGTCGAGCGGCAGCGATCGCGCGCGCTCGAAGCGGTTGAAGGCCTCGAAAGGCGAGGTGGTGAACACACCGCCGAAGTCCCAGATTACAGCCTCAATCGCCACGCCGCCACATCTCCCTCAAGGTTGGCAGACACCTAAGGACCGCCCGGCGGCGGCGCAAGAGTCGTCAGGTCGGTCGGCGGATCGGCGACAGGACGCGGAGGGTGACGACGGCGCAGGCCAGGACTCCGACGATCACGAAGGCCATTGGTCGTGGCGTGCCGTCCCTCAAGGCGCCCGCCACGGCGGCGGCGGCGGCGCCGGCGGCAAAGGAGCTGGCCCCGGATAGCGACGAGATGGTCCCTGTGCGGAGTGGATCGACACCCAGGGCTCCAACCATCGCGTTCGACTGGTTGAAGCCGAAGCTGGCCATTACGAGGAACATGGGAACCATGATTCCCCACAGGCCGCCGAAACCGGTGATCGCGTCCACCGCCAGAAGGAGTGAGGCGGCGAACACCGCCAGGTTGGCCCAGCTCAGGATCACCTCGAAGCGCACCCTGCGCGCCAGTCGCGCGTTGATCTGCGTCGCGCCGATCAGGCCGACGGCGTTGGCGCCAAAGAACAGGCCGAATTGGCTGGGCGGCACATGGAACACGCCGATCAGGATATCGGGCGAGGACGACACATAGGCGAAGAGGGCAGCGCCGGAGAACGCGCCGGTCAGAATATAGCCCATCAGCCGAGGCTGGCGGAACAACGCCAGATAGCTCTGGAGCGGGTGTTCGCCCCGGGCGTGGGCCGCCGTCGCCTCGGATCGGGACTCCGGCAAAAGGAAGAAGGCGGCCACGGTGACCACCGCGGCGAAAACAGCTTGGAAGCCGAAAATCCAGCGCCAGCCGCCGACTGCGAGAACCCAGCCGCCAAGCAGCGGCGCCAGGATCGGCGCCAGACCCATCACCAGACTGAGCATGGCGAAGATGTGCAGCACCTCGCTGTAGTGAAACCGGTCGCGAACGATGGTGCGGGCGATCACCATGCCGGCGCAACCGGCCAGGGCCTGGGCCACGCGCATCGCGATCAGCAGGGATTCCGACTGAGCCAGGGCGCAGCCGACGGTGGCGAGCAGGTAGCAAATCAGACCGATCAGCAGCGGCGGACGACGTCCAACGCGGTCTGACAAGGGGCCGTAGATGAGCTGGCCGAAAGCCATGCCGACGAAGAAGGCGGCCACCGTCTGTTGCATCGCCGCTGGCGTTGCGTTCAGGGACCGACCAATCGTGGGCAGGGCGGGCAGGTACATGTCGATCGACAGCGGCCCGAAGGCCGTCAGAGACCCCAGCAGCAGGACCAGGCCGAGCGGCGGCTTGGCCGCGCGCGCCAGGCCGTCCTCGGCCCCATCTGGCGTCGCAACGGAGGGCGTGGTGATGGTAGCGACTCCTTGAACACAAATGGGCCTGCGAATATGGCGCGGACTAGGCCCCGACTGAAATTGCGCGAACACGGCGACGTGATCCGCAGCGCTCGACGCACCCTTTAGAACCGTTTGAGTGCGAACGCGCCGCATTTCTGTCGTCGCGCCCTTCCGGTTTGCACGGTGGTAAGGATTAGTCTGCGGCCGCGGCCGCGGCCACCCCGCCTCCGCCGACGGCCCTTTTGGTGAACCAGAGTAGCGGAACCATCAGCAACATCAGCCACGCCGAGGCGCGGAAGAAATCCAGCGACGCCAGCAGGTAGGCTTGGCCGACATACTGCTGGGTGATGGCCGCCAGGGACTGAGGCAGGCTCATGCCCATGTGGCCCATGCCGTGCATCGCCCGCAGCCAGCTGGGATCGGTGGCCGAGGCCATCTCCGCCAGCCGGGTCTGGTGCAGGCTCTCAGACCGGCCCCAGATGGTTGTGGTCAGGGCGGCGGCGAAGCTGCCGGCGGTCAGACGGGCGAAATTCGACAAGCCGGTGGCCGAGGGCATCTGGTTGATGGGCACGCCGTTCAGGGTGATCGTCACCATCGAGACGAAGAACACGCTCATGGCGACGCCCTGCACAAGCATCGGCACGACCAAGGCAGCGAAGCTGACGTCGGCCGAATAGCCGGAACGCAGCCAGTATGACAGGCCGAACGCCGTCAGCGACAGGGTGGCGGTCCAGCGCGCGTCGACGCGACTCATGATCTGCGCCATCAGCGGCGTCACCAGCACGGCCACCACGCCGCTGGGCGCCGCCACCAGCCCCGCCCAGGTGGCGATGTAGCCCATCTGGGTCTGGAGCCACAAAGGCAGCAGCACCGTATTGCCGAAGAACACGCCGAACCCGAGGCAGGTGACGATGCAGCCGACGGTGAAGTTGCGCGACTTGAACAGCGACAGGTCGACGATGGGATTCTTCTCGGTCAACTCCCAGATCACCCATGCGACGAAGGCGATCGCGGCCACCGCCGCCATCACCACGATCGCCGGCGACCCGAACCAGTCTGCGTCCTTGCCGGTGTCAAGCATCACCTGGAAGGCCCCGACCCACACCAGCAACAGCATGAAGCCGGTGGTGTCGACAGGCAGCTTGCGGGTGGGCGTCTCCCGACTGGCCATGTTGCGCCAGCACAGGAACGCGCAAAGGGCGCCGACAGGCAGGTTGATCAGAAAGATCCATTGCCAGCTCATGTTGTCGGATATGTAGCCGCCGAGCATTGGGCCGGCGATCGGCGCCACCAGAGTGGTCATCGACCAGATCGCCAGGGCCGCCCCCCGCTTCGACGGCGGAAAGATCGAGATCAACAGGGCCTGCGAGCCGGGGATCATCGGTCCCGACACCGCGCCCTGCAGAATGCGGAAAACGATCAGCGACGGGAGATTCCACGAAATTCCGCACAGCAGCGAGGCAATGGTGAACAGGATCACCGCTGAGACGAACGTCCGCACGACCCCGTAGCGGCCCATCAGCCAGCCGGTGAGGGGCACCGAGACGCCATTGGCGACGGCGAAGGAGGTGATCACCCAGGTGCCCTGGTCGGCGCTTACACCCATGTCGCCGGCGATGGTCGGGATCGACACATTGGCGATGCTGCCGTCGAGCACCTGCATGAACGTGCCAAGCGCCAGGGCGATCGAGGTGACCGCCAACATCGCCCCGCTCATCGGCGCGGGGCCGGCGTGGGTCGGGGCGCTCACGGGTGGTCGATGGAGCGGCTACGCGCCCCCTCCGCCACGTCGATGGTCGCCCGCATCGACAGGCCCACTCTGAGCGGGTGCGCCGCCACGTCGGCCGGGTCGAGGGCCACTCGCACCGGCAGGCGCTGGACGATCTTGATCCAGTTGCCCGAAGCGTTCTGGGCCGGGATCAGGGAAAAGGCCGCGCCCGTGCCACCCGACAGCCCCCTGACCTTGCCGTGGAACGTCACGTCTCTCCCGTAGAGATCGCTGGTCAAGGTCACGGGCTGGCCGACCTTCACCCGGGAAAGCTGAACCTCCTTGAAGTTGGCGTCGACGAAGACCTGACCGGTTGGCACGATCTGCATCGCCACCGTTCCAGGTTCGACCATCTGGCCGAGCTGGACCGACTTCTTGGCCACCACACCGTCTATCGGCGCGGCGATCACGGTGCGCGCCAGCGCCAGGTCGGCCGCGTCGAGGCGGGCCTTGGCGGCCAGAACGTCGGGATTGTGATCGATGTCGGCGCCGGAAATCATCGCCGTGTTAACGCTTCGCGACCCCTCGGCCGCGCCGCGGTTGGCCAGGGCGGCGGTCCGGGCGGCCTGGGCGGCGGTGAGGGCCGCCTTGGCGGTGGAGAAGTGGTTCTGGGCGCTTGTCAGTTCGTCTCCGGACACCGCGCCGGACGCCGCAAGGGCCTGACGGCGCTGTAGATCGGTGCTGGCGCGGTCGAGGTCACCCTGGGCGGAGAGGATCTGGGCGTCGGCCTGAGCCACAGCCGCCTGGCGGGCGGCGACCTGGGCGCCGAGGGCCAGGTCGTTGGCGAAAATGCCGCGCACCTGCCGCTCGGCCTGACCAAGGGCCGCCCGCGCCTGGTCCCGGGCGATGGTGGCGTCGGCGGGGTCGAGCAGAATCAGGGGCTGACCGGCCTTGACGACCTGTGTTTCCGCGACCAGCACCTTGGCCACGGAGCCCGAGATCAGCGGCGTGACCGCGGCGGTGTCGGCGCCGACATAGGCGTTGTCGGTCTGGATCTGATGCGAGGCGACCAGGAACCACCATGCCCCCCACAGCCCGCCAGCGAGCAGAACGGCGGCGGCCAGGAACGCCAGCAGGCGCCAGCGTCGGCTGGGGGCGGGGCGAGCCGAAACGGGTGTTCGGGCGGGGCCGTCCCTGTGCGCGGAAGCGGTAATGGGCATACGGGCGGTTCCTTGTCAGGAGGCGGCGAAGCCGCCGCCAAGGGCGCGGACAAGAGCGACGTCGAGGGCAAAGGCGCGGTTGTCGAGGTCGCTGACGATTCGACGCTGGCTTAGCACCGCATCCTCCGCCAGCAGCACGGACTGGAACGTCGCCAGCCCACCCTCGTAGCGCAGTCGGGCGATGCGGTAGGCGGCTTCATAGGACTCCAAGGCCAGGCGAGACTGGTCGCGGCGATCGGTCAGGGCGCGTTCGCTGGCCGCGACGTCGGCGACCTCGCGCAGGGCCTGGGTCACGGCGGCGTCATAGGCCGCCACCGCGGCGTCGCGGTCGGCCTGGGCGCCGCGGAGAGTTCCGCGCAGCGTTCCGCCCTCGAAGATGGGCAGGCTCAGCGCCGGCGCCACCGCGCCGAAGGCCGATCCGCTTTCCAGTATCCGGTCGAGGTGCAGCGACTGCTGGCCAACATAGGCGGCAATATTGATATCCGGATAGAAGCCGGCTTTGGCCTGCCCGACGCGGCTCGCGGCGGCCTGGGCCCGCCAACGGGCGGCGACGACGTCAGGCCGGCGGCCGATCAGGTGGATAGGCAGGTCGGCCGGCAGACCGAACGCCGTCAGATGGACTGGGCCCGGCAGGGCCAGGGACGCCGTCGCGTCTGGCCCATCGCCCAGCAGGGCGGCCAGGGCGTTGCGGGACAAGGCGATCGATTCATCCACGGACGCCAGCGCCGCGCGTGCCGCGGGGGGGCCGGCCTGGGCCTGTTTCAGTTCCGCCTGGGTATCCAGGCCGTTGGCAATCCGCTGCGCCGTCAGGTTCGCCGTTTCCTCGCGCAGGCGGATCGCCTCGATCGCCACCTCGCGCTCGGCGCGCAGCCGGGCCAGATCGGCGTAGGCCGCGGCGATGTTGGTGGTCAGCACCAGCCTCGCCTCGGCAGCCTCGGCCGAAGCGGCCGCCGCCTCCGATGTGGCCGCCGCGACCGCCGCCCGGATCTTGCCCCAGAAATCGACCTGCCAGTTCAGATTGAGTGTCGCCTGACCGTAGTCCTGGTAGCCGAGCGGCAGAAAGGGTTTCGGAATCAGGCCGGTGTAGCTCTGCTTTATCGCCTGGGCGGAGGCGTTGGCGCCCAGGGCGGGCAGCTCGGAGCCGGCGGCGACGGCGCGAACGGCCTGGGCCTTGTGAAGGCGCGCCTCGGCCTGGGCCAGGGTCGGAGACGCGGCGAGCGCCCGGCCGATCAGGGTGTCAAGCTGCCGGTCGCCGTAGCGCGTCCACCAGGCTTCGGTCGGCCATTCGCTGGCGGGGGCGGCCAGGGCTGTGGCGGTTTCATAGGAAACGGTCGCTTTTGCCAACCGCGGCTGCCCGAGGGGCGGAAGGCTGGCGCACCCTGTCAGGACGACGGCAATGCCGACGGCCAGAGCCGCCGTCGCAGACGTCTTGGTGTTCATGACCCGTCTCCAGCGTAAAATTGACCGTACTGTACGGTCATGATACGGTCAATGGCGACTTCTCTCCAGATGGCGAGGCTGAACAGGACGATGGACGTCAAGCCGAGGGTCGACCGCGACAGCCGCAGGGAAGCCATTCTCGATGTCGCCGCCGAGGTGTTCATGGAATCCGGCTACTCGGCCGCCTCGATGTCGACGATCGCCGCTCGCGTCGGCGGGTCCAAGGGCACGCTCTATAACTACTTCGGGAGCAAGGAGGAGCTGTTCGCCGCCTACGTCGATCGTCAGTGCCTTTGGCAGGAGGAGCTGATGGATGAACAGGTTTCCCAGGCCAGCGACGTTCGCGCCGCCCTGGCCAGTGTGGGACGCATTCTTTTGACCATGGTGGTGTCGGGATTCGGCCTGCGCAATTTCGTCCTTATCGTCTCGGAGGCCGGCCGTGCTCCCGAGATCGGCCGGGCGTTCTACGAATCCGGCCCCCGACGCGGCGCGGCGCGGGTCGCCCAATACATCGCCAGGGCCACGCTCGCGGGGGAGCTTCGCCCTTGTGACGCCGATCAGGCCTCGCACCACTTCATCGGCCTGTTTCAGAATCGGCTGTTCAAGGCCCGCCTGTGCAACGCCGCGCCCGAGCCCACCGAGGCGGAGATCGACGCCGAAGTCGCCGCGGCCATTGAGGTGTTCATGGCCGCCTATGGTCCTCGCGCCTGACCGTTGGCGCAACTGGATTACCGCTTCAGGAAGCCGTCGATCCCGGCCTTGGCCGACTCGAACGCGAGGTTCTTGGCCATGGCATGGCAGGCTACGGCGTAGGCGTCGGCAAGCGGCAGTCCGGCCTGCTGGTTGAACGTGGCCTTGCCCAGGGCGATCGCCTCGGGCGCCTTGGCGGCGATAGCGGCGGCCGCCTGATTCACCGCCGCATCAAGCCCCTCGGCGGGAACGGCCCGATTGATCAGGCCAAGCGCCGCGGCTTCGCCGGCCCCGACGAACACGCCTGTCAACAGCATCTCCAGAGCCGCCTTGCGGCCCACGACGCGCGAAAGCGCGACGCCTGGGGTCGAGCAGAACAGGCCGAGATTAATGCCGGACACGGCAAATCGCGCCGTGTCCGCCGCGAACGCCAGATCGCAGCTCGCCGCGAGTTGGCAGCCCGCGGCCACGGCGGCGCCCTGCACCCGGGCGATCACGGGTTTGGGGCTGCTGACGATGGCCTGCATCAGCGCAGAACACTGGCCGAACAGCGCTTCGTGCGCCGCCATGTCCTCATGCGATCGAAGCTCGCCGAGGTCATGGCCGGCGCTGAACACCCTGCCTGCCGCCGCAAGCACGATCACCCGGACATCGGGATCGGCGACCGCCGCGCCCAGCCCTTCGCTGACGGACGACATCATCGCGGCCGAAAGCGCATTGGCCCGGGCGGGGGCGTTCAGTGTCAAACGGGCGACGGCGCCTTCGGTCTGGCGCAGCACCAGCGGTTCGGCCATGGCGGCGAAGCTCCGTTCGGATTTCGATCGCGACGTCGTTAGTCATCCGGGCCCGCGGCGCCAATGCCGAGCCAACACGAAAAAGCCCGGATCATCCCGGGAACTTGAGCGGGCTATCGCCGCGGGTCTTTGGATGTGGTGTCCGCCGTTGGCGCCCCGATCGGGCATGGTCGGCAGTTGTCGGATTGGTCGCCCGGTCAACAATCTCCGGTCCGCAATCCAAGGGAATTTCGAGATTTCGAACTGTCGGCCCTGTCCAGATGTGGTCTGGCTCGGTATGGGGCGCACGGCGTTGCGGAGATGACGCCCGCAAGGGAATGGACCGACCGAAAAACCCGCGCCATGTCCATGACCCGCGCGGGCCATTCGCCTTTCCAACCCCGCCGACGAAGGACGCCACCGGTGACAACTTG
>CAIQDO010000418.1 GCA_903870555.1 uncultured Caulobacteraceae bacterium | reverse complement strand
TCATTGGCCGCGGCGGAAATAGTGTCGGTCATTTTGGAGTCTCTTCACGAAAGGGCTGATCAGAAGGGCGAAACAGTCATCCCCTGAGCGCCCGGCCGCGAAGTGTCACGCAAGCCGAAGCGACGCCCAGGGGCGACTAAGCCCAAGGGTGTCAAGCAGCAGCGTGTTGCGCAGCGTGATCATGAGAACCGCTGTAGCCAGGAAGTCGCAAGAGCGCAAGCGTCCGCTTCCTCCGTTTCAGCCGCTCCTTCGCGTCTACTTCAGAAGTTTGTCTGTCAGGGCGTCCAGGTGACTCAGCAGCCCGGCCGCTCCACCCGTCGCCAGTGGCTGGGCGAAATCGGCGCGCCGGGTCGTGAGCTGACTTACGCCATCATAATAGACGTCGATGATCTTCCAGCCTCCGGACGCCTGACGCATCCGGTAGAGCAACGACACCGGTTTGTCGTGCGCTGGAACCAGCTTGCACTGCACAATCTTGTCCGGGCCTCGGGACTGAACGGTGGGATCCAGGTCGAAGCGCTCGCCGTCGAAGGAATCGAAGTTGTGGGCATAACTCGCCACCGAAAGGCGGGTGAACGCGCCGGTAAGGGAGTCCCGCTGACCCGCGGTCATCTCGGCCCATTTCGGACCAACGGCGAAGCGCGTCATCGTCGCCATATCGAAGGCCGCATCGACGGCGGGCGCCAACTTGTGAGCCCGTCCCTTGACGCCAAGAGACGATCCCCCCTTCATCGCTTCGATCAAGGCATGGTCGAAGGCGTCGACGCGCACCGCGGCGGGATCCGTCGGGGCCAACGCCCAGGCGAAACCAGGCGCCGTCGACAGCAGGATCGCCGCCAGGACGGCAGCGATCGCCGGGAGTCTAGCCGACTTTGAAAACACAGAGCTTGTTGCCATCGAGATCCCGGAAATAGGCGCCGTAGAATTCACCACCGCGAAGACCGGGCGCGCCCTCGTCCTTCGCGCCGTTGGCCACGGCCGTTGCGTAGGTCTTGTCGACCAGATCACGCGATGGCGCGGCCAGAGAAATCATCACGCCATTGCCGACAGTGGCCGGCTGGCCATCGTAGGGCTTGCAAATCGCCAACATCGCGCCGCCGCCCACCGAACCATATCCCTGCATCCGGTCCATAGTCATGGTTCGTTTGCCGCCGAGCTCCCCGAGAACGGCGTCGTAGAAGGTCTTGGCCGCTTCGAAGTCGTTGCTGCCCAGCGTCGCGTAGCCGATCATGTCGCTCTCTCCTCCAAGGTGCTCCGGCCGGAGGGTGTGTCCGGCCAGACGGACAAGGGCAAGTGAAAAATCGGCCATATATTTTCAGGCCTGAAGATCCGGGCTCCGGCCCCGACGTCACAGGTTACGGCGATTTAAGTGGCGAAACGCACACCATCGCGTCCATCTGCGCTCGATGACGTTCCTTACCGCTCTTCCCCGCCTTTCGCCGCTTCTGCGGGCCAGCGTCGCCTTTTTCCTGGCCTTCTCCGCCGGCGGCTTGGCGGCTGGGAGCGCGTTTGCCCTGGATGACGGCCGCGACGTCCCGCGGGTGGTGTCGTTCGGCGGTTTCTGTGTGAAGTGCGATCTCTCGAGCCGCAAGCTCATCGGCGCAAGATTTGTCGGTGGCAATTTTCAGCGCGCGCTGTTCGTCGGCGCCGACATGCGCGGTGCGGTATTTCTCGGCTCCAATTTCTCCGGCGCGGACTTCTCCCACGCTGACCTTCGGGGAACCGCCATGACCGGCGCGATCTTTCAGAGCGCCGACTTTACGGCCGCCACCCTGACCGGACTCGAGGCTTTGGGCACGACGTTCCTCGACGCCACGCTTCAGTCCGCGCGACTGGATTCCGGGACCTTGATCAACGCGGACCTCCGCCGCGTGAAGGCGCGCGCCGCCACCTTTGTCCACGCCAACCTCACCGGCGCGAACCTGGAAGGCGGCGATTTCGAGGCGTCAAGCTTCCAGGACGCTGATCTGCTCGGAGCAAACCTGTCCGGTGGCCAGTTCGTCCGCGCCAACTTCAAGGGCGCCAGGCTGCATGGAACCCAGATCGGCGGCGCCGATCTGTCCCAGGCCCTCAACTTTACACGGGAACAAGCCGCGTCCGCCTGCGGCGACCGGGCAACCCGCCTGCCGGCCGGTCTGGTCGCCCATCAATGCGCGGGTCAGGTGTTCGTGTTCCGACATCTGCCCTGAACTTGAGCCACGACGTGTCCGCCTGGATCAGGCTTTCATCGTCGGGGCGAGACGAATGCTCAGCTCCTTCAGCTGCGCCTCGCGCACGCCGGATGGGGCATGCATCATCAGGTCCTGGCCCTGCTGGTTGAGGGGGAAGGCGATCACATCGCGAATGGCCGTCTGACCGGCAAGCAACATCACAATCCGGTCGATCCCAGGAGCGAGGCCGCCGTGCGGCGGCGCGCCATGACGGAAGGCGCTGAGCATTCCCGCGAAGTTCTCTTCGACGAAGGTCTCGCTGTTTCCCGCGATCTCGAACGCCTTGAGCATGATCTCGGGCTTGTGATTCCGGATCGCTCCAGAGCACAATTCGTAGCCATTGCAGACGATGTCGTATTGGTAAGCAAGGATGTCGAGGGGATCCATGGTCTGAAGCGCATCCATCTCGCCCTGGGGCATAGAGAAGGGGTTGTGCGAGAAGTCGACGTGGTTGGTCTCGTCGTTCATCTCGAACATCGGGAAGTCGACGATCCAGCAGAACTCGAACCGGTCGTCCGCGACCATGGACAGGTCCGTCGCAACCTTGGTCCTGGCCAAGCCGGCAAACTTGTAGAAGACCTTCGGATCGCCGCCGACGAAAAAGGCCGCGTCACCGACGCCAAGGCCAAGCTGGGCGCGGATCGCCTCGGTGCGCTCGACCCCGAGGTTGCGGGCGATCGGGCCCGCGGCGCCCGAGTCCTCGCCCTCACCTTCACGCCAAAAGATGTAGCCGAGGCCCGGTTGTCCCTCTCCCTGCGCCCAGCTGTTCATCCGGTCGCAGAAGGCCCGCGAGCCACCGCCCGGCGCCGGGATCGCCCAGACAGCGCCGGCCGGCGTGGTCAGCATGCGGGCGAACACGCCAAAGCCACCGCCCCGGAAGGCTTCGGAAACGTCCTGCATGATCAGCGGGTTGCGGAGGTCGGGCTTATCGGTGCCGAATTTCTGGATCGCCTCGCGGTAGGGGATGCGCGGGAACGGATAAGGCGTGACCGACTTGCCATTCGCGAAGTCCGTGAACACGCCGTGCATCACCGGCTCAATAGCGGCGAACACGTCGTCCTGCGTGACGAAGCTCATCTCGACGTCGAGCTGATAGAACTCCAGCGACCGGTCGGCGCGCAGGTCCTCGTCGCGGAAGCACGGCGCGATCTGGAAGTAGCGGTCGAAGCCGGCGACCATCAGCAGCTGCTTGAACTGTTGGGGGGCCTGCGGAAGGGCGTAGAACTTGCCCGGATGCAGGCGGGAGGGGACGAGGAAGTCCCGGGCGCCCTCGGGGCTCGACGCGGTCAGGATCGGGGTTTGATACTCAAGGAAACCCTGGTCGATCATCCGGCGACGGATCGAATCGATCACCCGCGACCGCAGAACGATGTTGCGGTGAAGCGTTTCGCGCCGCAGGTCGAGGTAGCGGTAGGTGAGGCGGATATCCTCCGGGTAGTCTGGCTCGCCGAACACCGGCAGCGGCAATTCGGCGGCTTCCGACAGGACCGTCACCGACCGCACGCGCACCTCGACTTCGCCTGTCGGCAAGGAGGCGTTGATCGTCTCGACGGTCCGGGCCACCACATCGCCATCGATGCGAACGACACTCTCGGCGCGCAGACGCTCGAGGATCTCGAAGCCCGGCGTGGCGGGGTCGACGACCAACTGCGTGAGGCCATAGTGGTCGCGCAGGTCGATGAACATCAGGCCGCCGTGATCGCGCTTGCGGTGCATCCAGCCGCTCAGGCGCACATTCGCGCCCTGATCCGCGAGCCGCAGGGCGCCGCAGGTATGGGTGCGATAGGCGTGCATGGGGTTTTGCTCTCGACTGTGCGTGCGGACCCGGGACGGGCGGGTTTTGGAAAGGGGCGCAAGCGCGCATGAGGGCCCGCCTCTGTCAAGGCGCCGCCGGGCGTTGGGAGCCCTGATCCGCCTGGCCGGCGGGGGAGCCGGCTTGATGAATGGAGGCTGAATACCGCCCTCAGCTTTCCTTCAGCCCCCGCCGCGCAGGTTGCCGCTCACGGTCCGCCGTTTTGGCGACCGATGGACGAAGGGTGGACTTTCATGGGTGGCAGGGCGGGCGATATCGATTGGGTCTACCTCAATCTGGCCAGCGGGACCGATGTGCGAGTCGGAGAGCTGATTTCGGCCGAAGCGGGCGGCCTGCCGATCTACCGCGTCATCTCCCTGAGCAATGGGCGGGCTTGGCTGAAAGACCTCAACGACGGGTCCGACCGGGTGACGCCACTGAGCGCCTTCCATTGGAAAGCCCTGCCCATCGCGGCGCCATAGGCCTGCGTTCAGGCGGCCAGTCCGGCGATATCGGCGCTTGCCAGCCACAGGCGCCGGGCGGTCGCCGGATCCCGGGCGGCCGCCGACGGAGTGAGGAGTCGGCGGCGCGACCAGTATCCTCCGGTGCGGCCGGCGACCTCGGACGAGGTCGCAAGCCAGATCAGGGTGTCCGCCCCCTGCGCCGGCGTAATCATGAACCGCTTTCCGAGCGCCATCACTGATTTCAACCAGCCCTTGGCGTTGTCGCCGAACCCGGTATTGACTCCGCCTGGGTGAACACAGTTTGCGGTGACGCCAGTGGACGACAGGCGACGGGCGAGTTCACCTGTCCACAGGATATTGCACAGTTTCGACCGGCCGTAGGCGCCGAACGCCGAATAGCCCTGAACGGTCTGGAGGTCGTCTAAATCAAGGCGGGCGAAGCCGTGGGCGGCCGACGCCGTCGAGACGATCCGCGCCTGAGGCGACAGGACCGGCAGCAACAGTTCGGTGACGACGAAATAGGCCACATGATTGACCGCGAACGTCCGTTCCAGGCCGTCGACCGTGACCTCCCGGCGATCGAAAATGGCGCCGGCGTTGTTGATCAGCACGTCGATCTTGGTCGCCTTGCCGATAAGGCTTCGGGCCGCCGACTTCATCTCCGCCAGCACCGACAGGTCCGCCAGAACAAAGTCGTGGGCGGCGTCGGGATTGGCGCGGATCAGCCGGGAGACGAGCGCCCTGCCCTTCGCCTCACTGCGCGCAACGAAAAGGATTCGCGCGCCGGCGCGGGCGAGGGATTCCGCCGCAACCTCGCCGATGCCCGAAGTGGCGCCGGTGATGACGACGGTCTTGCCATCCATGAAACTGCCCTCTCGACTACCGCGCGAACGACGCGGAACATCTCCCCTTAGCCCTGGGACTCGAAGAAAGCATCGGGAGTCTCGACCTCGACGAGTCGGCCCTTTCGGATTTCGATGAAGCGGGTCGCCGACGCCCGCGTGAACCACCGGTCGTGAGAGACGAAGATGCATGCGACCTCGGCGTCCTCCAGCTGCGCTTCCAGGTCTTCCTGGCCCTCGATGTCCAGGTGGCTGGTCGGCTCGTCCAACAGATAGAAGTTCGGCTTCGTCAGCTTGAGCTTGAGGAACGTGAGGCGCGAGCGCTCGCCGTGACTAAGCGTCAGGATCGGCTCGCGGATGCGGGCGAAGGCGAAGCCGGCCTGCGCCAGGGCGCGGATCGCTTCTCGTTCCGTCACGCCGTCGGTCGCGAGGACATAGGCAAGCAGGCTCTCGGTCAAAGGCAGGTCGCGCATGGTCTGATCGAAATAGACCAGCCGGGCGCCCGGGTTGAACCGGACGTTCGCGCTTCCATCATAGTGAACCGCCTTCGGGTCGAACGCCGTCGCCAGCAGGTTGAGCAGCGTCGACTTGCCGGCGCCGTTGACGCCGAGCAGGGCGATCCTGTCTCCAGCCGCCACGGCGAAGCGATCGACCCGCAGCAACGTCCGCGCGCCATCCGGCGTGGTCACGATGAGGTCGGCCAGGCGCAGAGCGATCTTGGCGTCCATCTCACCATCGCCAAGTTCCAGTCGCCGCTCCCGGCTCTGATAGACTTGGGTCTTGGCCGCCTCGATCTGGGCGATGCGGCTCTCGGTGGCCTTCTGGCGCTTGTGGAAGTCCGAGTTCTTTACGCCCCAGACGTGGTAGCGAGCAGCCACCGCCTCCAGGCGCTTGATCTCACGCTCCTCCACCTTCCGACGCACGGCGGCGGCGGCGTCACGCCGCAACAGTTCCTCTCGGGCCTGGGCGAAGGGAATCTTGAAGACGTGGGCGCCGTCGTCGCGCAGGAACATCGTCCGGGTGCTGACCCTGTTGAGAAACTCCCGATCGTGGGACACGATCAGCATCGGCATGGTCATGTCGTTCGCCAGCCAGCGCTCAAGGACGTTGATGTTGCCGATATCCAGGTGGTTAGTCGGCTCGTCGAGGATCAGGATATCCGGCTCCTCCAGCCGGGCGGCGCCGGCGATTAGGATCAGCCTCTGCCAGCCCCCGGACAAGGCGGCGAAAGCGCCATCAGCGGTCGTCGCCGACACCCCGATTTCCTCGAGCATCACGTCGATCCGCCAGTCCTCGCCAACGGCTCCGATCCGTTCGAGAGAGCGTTCCAGCACCTGTCGCAACGTCAATCCGGCAAAGTCCTGCGGCACCTCCTGAGGCAGGGCGCCGATACGAAGGTTGCGCGACCGGATAACCTTGCCCCGGTTGAGTTCCAATTCGCCGCTCAGGCACCGCAGCAAGGTCGACTTGCCAACGCCATTCTCGCCAACCAGCGCCGTTCGTTCGCCATCCAGCAAGAAGCTGATGCCGGAAAACACCTTCCGCACGCCATGAAAGAAGGCGCCCTCCTCCATCCCGAGAACCGCCTGACGCTGCGCCATGGACTTTGACTCTGTCCCGGGTCAGCCGACGACGGAGACGTGGAGGCGTTCATCGGGAGCGAACGCCTGTCTGCCCTTCGCGAGCTGACGCAGTATCGTCAAGGCGGCGCCACTCTCCGTCATGGTCTTGTCCCCCTGAGGCCGTCCTCATTGCCTTAGCATTCCGGCGCAGAACAAGGGTGAAAGGAGCGTGACGCAACGCGAGGGCGCTTAATCCGCCGACCCGACGAGGGTTTACTCTTCCAGCCGCACCGTCGCCTGCAGTTCGATGTCCGCGGCCGAGCCGCCGACCAGCAAATCGTAGGCGCCGGGCTCCGCCACCCAGGCGGTCCTGGCCGGACACCAATAGGAAAACGCTTGGCGATCGAGGGTGATGGTCACCCGGCGGCTTTCGCCGGGAGCCAATTCGATCTTGGCGAAGCCCTTCAGTTCCTTAACCGGGCGGACGACCGACGGGCCTCGCGGGCGGACGTAGAGCTGGGCGGTTTCCTTGCCTGGGCGTTCGCCGACGTTCTTCAGGGTGAAACTGACCTCGATATCGGCGCCAACGGCGGCTTCCTCAGGCGCCGTCAGATCGCCGTAGGCGAAGGTTGTGTAGGTCAGGCCGTGGCCGAAGGGGAACATCGGCGCGTGCGCGTCGCGGTCGAAATGACGGTAGCCGACGAACAGGCCCTCGCCGTAGATCGCGTCCGCGCCGCCCGGATACCAGGGGTAGGCCGGCGTATCGTCAAGGCGCCTGGGAAAGGTGACTGGCAGGCGGCCCGACGGTTGCGACGCGCCAAACAGGATGCGGGCGACGGCGTCCGGACCCTCCTCCCCGCCAAGCCAGCCGACCAGCACGGCCGGGGTATGATCGATCCACGGCAGGACGTAGGGCGCGCCGCCGACGAGCACCACCACCGTCCGCGGATTGGCCGTCAGCACCGCCTCCACCAAGGCGTTCTGGTCGCCGGGAAGGTCGAGGCTGTCGCGATCATAGCCTTCGCCTTCGGTGACCGAGGCGGCGCCGATGACCACGATGGCCGCATCCGCGGTTGCGGCCAAAGCAGCGGCCTCCGCCACCCCGCCCCGCGGCTCACGAAGGCCGATGCCGACATACTCCCAGGGCAGACCGCCGGCGTCGGCTGGCCGGATGTACTCGATCATGATCGGGTAGGACTGGCCGGCAAGGAGATCGACGCCGGCGACCCGGCGCATCACCGGCATGCCGCCGACGTCCATATGATCGGGCTCGCCGGGGGTGTGATCGTCGATCAACAGCTCTCCGCCGAGCGTCAGCTTCACATGGCCCGGCGCCCGCAACGACAGCTCGTGGTGTCCGTCCCGCTCCGCCCAAAGGTGGCCGCTCCACCGCAGGGCGCCGATTCCCTGGCCGAGACTGCTGAACGAATTGGTCGCCACCAGCTTGCCGATCCCGCGTTCCACCTGGGACAGATAGGGCGTCGCCTCGAAGCCCTTGGCGGCGAAATACTCGCAAAGCAGCCCGGCCTGGCCGCGGGCGGCGTCGGCGCTGAACGATGCGGCCCTGGCCTGAGGCGGAACGGGTTCGTTGTCGCCGCCTTCAGCGTGAAGGATCTGACAATCGGCCCCCACCAGATCCTCAATGGCCTGGAGTATCGAGATCTGACGGCCGGCGCGGACCTGCGATGAGCCGCCGCCCTGAATGCGACGGATCGCGGCGTTGGGCCCCACCACCGCGACGCGATGGAGAGCGGCTGGTTTGAGCGGCAGGAGGTCATCGGTGTTCTTCAGAAGCACCACCGCCTCCTCGGCGGCGCGGGCGGCGATGTCGCGATGGCGCGGGGTGCGAAGCTCGCCGGCCGGGGCCGGCCCGCCACCCAGAACGCCAGTGCGCAGGATCAGCCGGAGCATGCGGCGGGCCGCGTCGTTCACCCGGGATTCGGGAACCTCGCCCGCCCTGACCGCCGCCAGCAGCCGGTCGCCGAACCAGGTCGGCGGTCCCGGCATTTCCAGGTCGGTGCCGCCATTGGCAGCCTCGGC
>CAIQDO010000417.1 GCA_903870555.1 uncultured Caulobacteraceae bacterium | reverse complement strand
GAGGGCTGGCGGTTCATGGTCACCGGCGTCCATCTCGAACGCGCCCAGTTGATCGCGCGGCTGCTGCGGGTGTGCTTCAGCAGCGGCCACGGCAAGCTGATCGACGACCACCTCGCCCTGGTCAGCATCCTGCGGATGGCCTGCGCCCTGGAGCCCTATCTGCGCGCCTACACCGCCGACCTCCACGGGCGTTTCATCCTGGAGTTCCTGCTGTTCGACGAGGATTTCCCCCGCTCGATCCGCTACTCGACGCAGCGAATGCAGGAGCATCTCACCCGCATCTCCCAGGGTCGCGAGATCGAGCGCGGCGATCCGGCCCGCATCGCCGGCCGCCTCAACGCCCGCCTGACCTACACCGACGTCGAGGACGTGGAAGACACCGGCGCCAGCGCCATCCTGGCGGCGGTGGAGGCCGAATGCGCGGCCATCAACAAGGCGATGTTCGAGACCTTCGTCGCCTATCCGCTCGAGATGAGGCTGCCCGCCTGATGTTGTTCGATATCCGCCATGTGACTCAGTACAATTATGACGAACCGGTGCGCGAAAGCGTGATGGAGCTGTGGATGCAGCCCCGGGCCGCCCACGGCCAGAACCTGATCAACTTCGACCTTGAGGTCGACCCGGCCGCGCAGCTGTTCACCTACATCGACCCCTGGGGCAACACGGTTCGCCATTTCGACGTGCCGCACCCGCACGACCGTCTGACGATCACCTCCCACTCCCTGGTCGAGACCGACGCGCCCCCGCCCCTGCCCGCCACGCTCGATCCGGCCGAATGGACCCGACTGGCCAGCGACCAGGTCAAGGCCGACTGCTGGGATTTCCTGCGGCCGCACGGTTTCGCCACCACCACCCCGGCGCTGGAAGCCTTCTGCGCCGAGCGCTTTGTCGACGATCTGCGCGCCCTCGATCCGCTCAGCGCCATGCGCGCGCTCAACGCCATTCTCTACAAGGGTCTCGACTACGAGGCCGGCGTCACCGCCGCCGACAGCCCCATTGACGAAGCGCTGGTCGCCGGCCGCGGGGTCTGCCAGGACTTCGCCCACATCATGATCGCCATCTGCCGCGGCTGGGGCGTGCCCGCCCGCTATGTGTCCGGCTACCTCGCCCCCAGCCGGGAGCGGGCCGAACGGTCCGATCCCCAGGCCACCCACGCCTGGCTGGAGGTCTATATGCCGTCGCAGCGCTGGATCGGCTTCGACCCGACCAACAACATCCTGGCCGGCGAGCGCCACATCGCCGTGGCCATCGGCCGCGACTATTCCGACGTGCCGCCCTCGCGCGGCGTGTTCAAGGGCGACGCCGAGAGCCAGCTTTCCGTCGGCGTCTCGGTGCGCCAAGCCGACGCCGCCTCGGCCGAACCGGAATTCCTCCGCCTCGGCGCCCCCGCCATCGCCGCCGCCCGCAGGCGGGCGACGGCCGCGCGGCTGGATCAGCATCACCAGCAGCAGCAGCAACAGGCGGCGCAGTAGCGGGTGTTGCGTTGGGCCCGTCCGGCCGGGGCCAATCGGCCGCGTTAAGCCAGCAACGGAACCTCGCCTGAGGATTTGGTAGGCCGGGTGGGACTCGAACCCACGACCACTCGATTAAAAGTCGAGGGCTCTACCACTGAGCTACCGGCCCCCAGACAAGCCCCGGCGAGCGGCGCGGACCATAGTCGCAGGCGCCTCTGCGCCGCAAGGCGGGAATGGCGATCAGGCTCTGGAGGCCGGGGATAAACCGGATTACTCTGCCGCCATGCGCCAAATCCTCCCGACCAGCCTCGTCCTGGGCGTGATCGCCCTCGCCCCCGCCATGGCGGTCGCCCAAGGGGAGCCGCCTCAGCCGCCTCCCCGGCTGCAAGGAGAGATTCAGATGCCGGATCGGGCCGGCACCGCCAATCTCACCAGCGCCGCCCAGGCGCCGCTGCACGACCTCAACATCTCCCGCCAGGGCATCCCGCCGATCCTGCTGGCGGCGATCACCAATCCTTACGATCGGCCCTACCCGCTGGACTGCGGCGAGATCACCCGGCAGGTGCGCGCCCTGACCATCGCCCTGGGCGCCGACTTCGACGAGCCGGAGACGCCCCAGGCGCCCAGCCTGACGCAGAAGAACGGCAAGGTGGCCCTGGCCATCGTCCATGGCGCCGCCGAGACCCTGCTGCCCTTCGCCGGATTCGTCCGCACCCTGTCGGGCGCCCAGCACCACGATCAGCTGGTGATCGAGGCGATCACCGCCGGCAGCGTTCGCCGCGGCTATCTCAAGGGCCTTGGCGAGTCGCGACGCTGCCCGCGGCCGGCCACGCCGGTTCATTTCCTCCGCCCGCCGCCGCCGGCCCGCGAGGACGGCCCCGGGCCGAAATACCCGATCCGCTAGGCGGCCTGACGAAGCCCGGCGTGGAACTCACGCCGGAACGCCTCGAAGCGACCGGCGGCGATGGCCTCGCGCATCGACCGCATCAGGGTCTGGTAGAAGGCCAGGTTGTGCCAGGACAGCATCACCTGGGCCAGGATCTCGCCTGACTTCACCAGGTGGTGGAGATAGGCTTTGGTGTAGTCGCGGCTGGCCGGGCAGTCGCTGGTCACGTCCAGCGGCGTCTCGTCCTCGGCGAAGCGAGCGCTCTTGAGATTGATCGAGCCCTCCCAGGTCCAGGCCTGGCCGTGGCGGCCGGCGCGGGTCGGCAGGACGCAGTCGAACATGTCGACGCCCCGGGCGACGCCCTCCACCAGATCGATCGGCTTGCCCACGCCCATCAGGTAGCGCGGGCGGTGGGCGGGCAGGAAGCCGGTGCAGTAGTCAAGGGTGTCGCACATCGCCTGATGCCCCTCCCCCACAGCCAAGCCGCCGATGGCGTAGCCGTCATAGCCGGTCTCGATCAGCCGCTCGGAGGATTCCCGGCGCAGGGGCTCGAAGGTCGAGCCCTGCTGAATGCCGAACAGGGCCTGCGCATGCCGGGTCCCGAAGGCGATCTTGCAGCGCGCGCCCCAGCGCGCCGAGCGGCGCATAGCGTCGGCGGCCCGGGGCTCGGGCGAGGGCCAGACGATGCACTCGTCCAGCTGCATGACAATGTCGGAGCCCAGGTGGTCGGCCTGGATGGCGATCGAACGCTCCGGACTGAGCACATGGCGCGAACCGTCGATCGGGCTGGCGAAGGTGGCGGCCTCCTCACTGATCTTTGTCAGCTTGGCCAGGGACATGACCTGGAAGCCGCCCGAGTCGGTCAGCATCGGTCCGGACCAGCCGGAGAACTTGTGAAGCCCGCCGAGCCGCGCCACCCGCTCGGAGCCCGGTCGCAGCATCAGGTGGACGGTGTTGCCCAGGATGATGTTCGCCCCGGTGGCGGCGACCTGGCCCATGGTCAGGGCCTTGACCGTACCCGCCGTGCCCACCGGCATAAACGCCGGCGTCGCGATGTCGCCGCGCGAGGTCTTCAGCACGCCGGTGCGCGCCGCGCCGTCGACGGCGGCGATGGCGAACGGAAAAGCGGCCATCAGCCCTGTCTCCACAGCAGCGACGCGTCGCCATAGGAATAGAAACGGTAGCCCGTGGCGATGGCGTGGGCGTAGGCGGCCCGCATCGTCGCCTGTCCGCACAGGGCGCTGACCAGCATGAACAGGGTCGAGCGCGGCAGGTGGAAGTTGCTGAGTAGGCCGTCGGCGACGCGGAAGCGGTAGCCGGGGGTGATGAAGATCGCCGTCTCCGCCGCGAACGGCCGGACGAGCCCCGTCTCATCGGCGGCGCTTTCGACCAGCCTCAGGCTGGTGGTGCCAACGCAGACGATCCGCCCGCCCCGGGCGCGGGTGTCGTTGATCCGATCGGCGACGGCCGCGCTGACCTCGCCGTATTCGGCGTGCATCCGATGTTCGGCCACCGACTCGCTCTTCACAGGCAGGAAGGTGCCGGCGCCGACGTGCAGGGTGACGAAGGCGCCATCGATCCCCTTCGCCTCCAGGGCCGCCAGCAGGTCCGGCGTGAAGTGCAGGCCGGCGGTCGGGGCGGCGACCGAGGCGGCCTCGCGGGCGTAGACGGTCTGGTAGTCACTGCGGTCACGGTCGTCCTCGGCCCGCTTGGCGGCGATGTAGGGCGGCAGGGGCATGATGCCCTTCTCATCGATCGCGCGGTCGAGGTCGGCGCCGCTGAGGTCGAAGCGCAGCACCACCACGCCGTCCTCGGCCTTGTCCTCGACCGTGGCGTGCAGGCCCGCGGCGTCGCAGGCCCGGTCCTCGGAAGCGCCGAAAGTCACCCGGTCGCCGGCCTTCAGCCGCTTGCCCGGCCGCATGAACGCCGCCCAGCGGTCGGGGGCGACGCGCTTGTGCAAGGTGGCCTCGACGGCCGCGATCGACCCGTCGCGATCCCTACGACCAAACAGCCGCGCCGCCAGCACCCGGGTGTCGTTGAACACCATCAGGTCGCCGGCGCGCAGCAGGCCCGGCAGGTCGCTGACCGTGCGGTCTGTCCGGCCGCCGGCGGCGTCCACCACCAGCAGACGCGCCGAGTCGCGCGGCTCAGCCGGCCGCAGGGCGATGCGCTCGGGCGGAAAATCGAAATCGAAATCGGAAACCTGCATGGCGGCGGGGTGTGAACCCTTTCGCCTGGAATTTGAACCCTTGGAGGAATTTGAACCCTCAGAGAGTCAGCGGTCCATGCTCCAACCTCGGCAACACATGCCGCGCGAACAGATCGGCCTCCGCCGCATGGGGGTAGCCGGACAGGATGAAGGCGTCGATTCCCAGGGCCCGGTAGGCTTTGAGCTTGGCCAGCACCTGGTCCGGATCGCCGACGATGGCCGCGCCGCAACCCGAGCGGGCCCGCCCGATGCCGGTCCACAGGTTGTCCTCGACGAAGCCGTCGCCCGACGCGGCCTGGCGCAGTTCGGCCTGGCGGCGGACACCCACCGATTGGCTGTCGAGGGATTTGGCGCGGATCGTCGCGCCTTCCGCGTCATCCAGCCGCGACAGCAACCGGTCGGCCGCCTCCCGCGCCAGAGATTCGGTTTCGCGCACGATGACATGGACGCGATAACCGAACCGCAGCTTCCGACCCCGACGCGCGGCCCGGGCCGTCAGGTCATCGACGATGGCCTTCACCGCCTCCATCCGGTCGGGCCACATCAGATAGACATCGGCGCCGATGGCGGCGGCCTCGCGAGCATCCTCCGACAGGCCGCCGAAATAGAGCGGCGGGCACTTGCCGGAGGTCGTGGTGATCCGCGGCGGCGCCAGGTCGAGCTTATAGAACTCTCCGTCGTGCTTGAGATGCTCGCCGTTGAGCAGGGTCTTGAGGATCGTCATCACCTCGACGGTGCGGGCATAGCGCGGGCCGCTGGCCAGGGTCTCGCCGGGAAGATCGCTGGAGATGATGTTGACCGTCAGCCGGCCCTGCATCAGCCGGTCCAGTGTGGCGATCTGCCGGGCCATTTGCGGCGGCCACATTTCGCCGCAGCGGATGGCGGTGAGGATGCGCATCCGCCTCAGGCTTGTGGCCAGGGCGGCGCCGAAGCTGAAGGTGTCGATGCCCAGGGCGTAACCGGACGGCAGCAGCAGGTTGTCGAAACCGCCAGCCTCCGCGGTCAGGGCGATGGTGCGGCAGTGCTCGAAGCTCGACGCCAGTTGCGGCTCGGGCACGCCGAGAAACTCATAGTCGTCATCGCACAGGGCGCTGAACCACGACACTTCGCAGGGCGGCAGGCTCATGGCAGGGGAAGTCCTCTCGATGCGGTGAGGACCCGATACCATTCGGTTCGGGTCAAGGTGACGGTCAGGGCCTGGGCCGCCTCGCCGATCCTGGCCGGTTGCTGGGAGCCGACGATGGGAATCGGGCGGGCCGGATGGGCCATGATCCAGGCGTACGCCATCGCCGCGCGGCTGACGCCATGATCTGCCGCAAGGGCGTCGAGCACGGCGGCGACAGCGCCCGCCCGGCTTTCCGCCGAGGCGACGCCCAGCCTCCCCTGCCCCAGCGGCGACCAGGCCAGAACGCCGAGGCCCAACGTCATGGCCTGATCGAGCACGCCGTCGGACACCGGCTCGATCGCCAGCGGCGAGAACTCGGGCTGGATCGTCGCCAGCTTGAAGGGAAGATGGGCGACCAGTGCGGCCACCTGGGCGGGGGTATGGTTGGAAACGCCGGCCTCGCCGATCTTGCCGGCGTGGCGCAGGTCATCGAGCGCGCGGGCAACCTCGGCCGGATGGGCGAGGCTGTCGGGCCGGTGGATCTGGTAGAGGTCGATATGGTCCACGCCGAGACGGCGCAGCGAGGCTTCGCAGGCGGAGGTCAGGTAGGCGGCGCTGGAGTTGTAGGGAACGCCCATCTCGATGCCACCCTTGGTCGCCAGCACCATCTTGCCGCGCAGGCCGGGATGGCGGGCGAACACTTGCCCCAGCAGGGCCTCGGCCGCGCCGAACGGCTCGCCGTTGTCGGGACCATAGATGTCGGCTGTGTCGAACAGCGTGATCCCTGTGTCGAGGGCGGTCTCGACCAGCGTCGTCGCGCCGTCTAGGTCATCCCCACGGAATCGCCACATGCCCCAGGCCAGCGGTGATACCATCAGGGTCGTTCCGCCGAGCGGACGGCCGGCGGCGGGGAAGTCGGGAGAGGCGGAGGTCATGTCGGACAAGCTTCGGTTCGCGATCGTTGGTGCGGGGATGATGGGTCGCGAACATATTCGCAACCTCAAACTGTTCCCCGAGGCGCAAGTCACCGCCCTAATCGATCCGGTTCAGTCGTCGCTGGACAAAACCCTGGCGACCCTTGGGCCCGACGCGGACGGCGCGCGATGTTTCCCGACAGTCGAGGCGATGATCGCCGCGGGGGGCGTCGACGCGGTGCTGATCGTGTCGCCCAACTTCACCCATCGCGCCGTTTTGGAGCCGCTGATGGCCACCGACCTGGCCATCCTGTGCGAGAAGCCGCTGTGCACGACCCTGGCGGACGCGCGCTGGGCGGCTCAGGCGGCCACGGCCCGGTCCGGGGTGTTCTGGACCGGAATGGAATACCGTTTCATGCCGCCCGCGGCCCGGTTCATCGAGACCATTCATGGTGGCGCGGTCGGGCGGTTGGCCATGCTGTCGATCCGCGAGCATCGCTTTCCGTTCCTGGTCAAGGTCGGCGACTGGAACCGGTTCAGCCGCAACACCGGCGGCACCATGGTCGAGAAATGCTGCCACTTCTTCGACCTGATGCGGCTTATCGTCGGGCGCGAAGCGGTCAGCGTCTATTGTTCGGGTGCAATGGATGTGAACCACCAGGACGAACGCTACGACGGCGAGAAGCCCGACATCATCGACAACAGCTACACCGTGGTCGAATTCGAAGGCGGGGTCAGGGCCATGCTCGACCTGTGCATGTTCGCCGAGGGCGAGCAGCAGCAGGAGGCGATCGCGGCGATCGGCGACAAGGCCAAGCTGGAAGTGACCATCCCGTCCGGCGAACTGGTGCTTTCGCCGCGCAGCGCCTTTCGGCGGCCGGACGGCGTCACCCGCACCCACGTGGCCGTCGATGCGGCGGCCCTGGCTGCCGGGAGCCACCACGGTTCGACCTTCTACCAGATGGAAGCGTTCATCGCCGCCGTGCAGGGGCGCGGGCCGGTGGTGGTTACCGCCGAGGACGGTCTGCGCGCCGTGATGATCGGCGCCGCGGCGGAGCTGAGCGCCCGGGAAAAACGGGTCGTGCGTCTCGAGGAATTTGCCTGATCAGAGGCCTGGCGTGAGTCCGCTCGGCGGATCGAGCCGAATGAACAGCGGCGGCCGGTCGTAGGGCGCGGGACAGTCCAGAGTCATCCCGCCGTCATGAACCCGGCCGGTCCAGACATCGCGCCACTGGGCGCCCGCCGGCAGCCGGACGGCGCGCCTGGAGACGGCAGACGCCGTGACCGGGCAGACCAACAGGGCGTCGCCGAGCAGGAAGTCGTCGGTCTCGCGACAGGCCTCAAGATCGTCCGGGAATTCGTAGAACACCGGGCGCAGCGCCGGTTCGTAGTCGTCGCGATAGCGCTTGAGCACCGCGGCGAGATAGGGAGTCAGACGGCGGCGCAGACCCATCAGGGCGCGGACGTCGTCCAGAACCTCGGGATGCATCCACGGGGTGTTGACCGAACCGTCGTCGTTCCAGGAGTGGATCGAGAATCGGGGCAGGAACACCCCGAGGCCGACCCAGCGGACCAGCAGCTCCGCGTCGGGCGCGGGCCCGGCGAAGCCGCCGACGTCATGGCCCAGGTTGGAGACGCCGCTGAGCGCCAGGCCCAGCCCCATGGCGATATTGCCCTTCAGCGTCTCCCAGGACGTGGCGTTGTCGCCCGACCAGGTCTGGGCGTAGCGCTGCATGCCTGCGAACCCTGCCCGGGAGATCAGGAACGGCGGCCGGTCGGGGGCGTGAGCCAGCTGCGCCTCGCGGGACGCGCGAAGCATCAGCAGCGTCTGCAACGGCTTCATTTCGATGGCTGCGAAGGGCGCGCCAAAGCCGTGGGCCAGGGCCGCCGGGTTGGTCACCTCATATTCGTTGTTGTCGTTCCAGGTGGCGGCGACGCCGAAATCGAGCAACTGGGCGGTCACCTGCGCCTTCCACCAAGCCGCCGTGGCCGGGTTGGTGAAGTCGAGATAGGCCCCCGGCGCCCCCCAGAACTGCTCCAGCACCGGTTCGCCCTCGCCGTCGGCCAGCAGGAGCGCGGCCGCCGCGGCATCGGCATAGGCCGGATGGTCGGTCAGCAGCGCCGGCTTGATGTTGGCCAGCAGCCGGACGCCCTGGTCCGCGAAGCGGGCGACGAAGGCGGCCGGATCGGGAAACTTTTCCCGGTTCCAATGAAAGACATAGCGCTTGGCGCCGATCGAGGTGTAGCCGCTCGACAGGTGGAAACTTTCGCAGGGAATGGCGTGGCGCTGCAGGTCGGCGAGGAAGCCCTCGTGCGCCGCCTGGGCGTCCGGCGCGTCGGCATAGCCCATAGAAGAGCCTGAATAGCCGAGCGCCCAGTCCGGCGTCTCCAACGGTCGGCCGGTCATCCAGGTGAACCGTTTGACCACGTCGGCGACGGAAGGCCCGGCCAGAAAGTACAGGTCGACATCGCCGTGGTCGGCCGCGAAATAGCGGTACGGGCCATGATAGTTACTATGCTCGCAACCGAAGTCGAACACGCAATCCGACAGGGTGTCGTAGAACAGGCCAAAGGCGAGACCGCTGTCCGGACGCTGGGTAATATGGAACGGGATATGCTTGTACAGCGGATCGCTGGCGCGAGAGTCGTAGCCCATGGCGTCGAGGTTGCTCAGCCGCAAACGGCGACCGGCCCGGTCCAAGCCGCCGGATCGCTCCCCCAGCCCGAAATACCGCTCCCCGGGGGTGCGGGCGAGGTAATGGCACGTCCTGCCGCCCCACCAGCCGAAATCGAAGGCCTGGGTCGGCCGGTCGCGCATGGCCTCGGACCAACGTCCATTCAAACGCGACTCCCAGCGACATTGCAGATTGCTCAGGCGGATCGTCAGCCGCGCGCGCGTCGTCGACACCACCAGTCGCCCGGGTGTGCTGTCGTCGACCCCAAAGGCGGGACAGGAAAAGCCAGTGACATCCAGCCGACTCCGGCCCTCGGCCGCCACGTCGTCGGCGCCAGGAGCAATGGTCCAGCTGCGCGGAT
>CAIQDO010000416.1 GCA_903870555.1 uncultured Caulobacteraceae bacterium | reverse complement strand
CCGCTCGCCCATCTCGGCGGCCTGAGCGAGGCCTGTCGGACCGCCCCAATCCTGCGCGAAGAGTGTGATCCCCGTGAGATCGAGGGCCTCAATCAGCCTGCGACAGGCGAGCGTGTGACGCCGTATGGAATACCAGTCCGGATCGGTAACCTTGTCCGAACGGCCAAAGCCGATGTGATCGGGCGCGATGCAGCGCCATCCCCGCGCCGTCAGCGCCTTGATGATGTGACGGTTCAGGAAGCTCCAGGTTGGCATGCCGTGCATCAACAGAGCGACCGGGCCGTCCTGGGGCCCCGCGTCGACATAGTGCAACCGCAGCCCCTGAAACTCGACATAGTTGGGGGCGAAGGGATAGTCGGCGAGGTTTTCGAAATGGCCGTCAGGCGTTCGGATGAACGGCGTCCCGTCCGCTGTGGTTCTGATCTCAACCGTCGTGTCCATGTCACGCCTCCCGAAGTCGCCTGTCGCCGTCAGCCGAAAACTTGAGACCTCTCTAGGAATTTCCTGGACAAACGTCGAGCGATATTTTTAGAGTGCCCTCCAAGAATTTCTCTCAGGCAGCGGAGACGGTCATGCGACGTGACGAGCAGGTGCGAGTGATCAAGGGCCTGATGGCGCACCTCGACCAGGGAACCAATGTCGACGCCGGCGTGATCCGCCGCGTTGAGGTCGCCGACTACACCTCGCCCGAGCGCGCGGCCCTGGAGTGGGAGACCCTGTTCCGCAACCATCCCCAGGTCATCGGCCTTTCGGGCGACCTGCCGCGTCCGGGGTCCTTCCTCACGATCAACGACTTCGGAACGCCGATCCTCGCCACCCGCGATGGCGAAGGGCGTCTGCGCGCCTTCGCCAACGTCTGCCGTCACCGCGGACCCCTTGTCGAGACGGAGGCGCGGGGTCAGAAGTCGCGCTTCTCCTGCCCCTTCCACGCCTGGACCTACAACAACACCGGCGCCCTGATCGGCCTGCCCAAGGGCGACCATTTCGGCGAGGTCGACAAGTCCTGCCTCGGCCTGGTGGAATTGCCGGCGGAGGAGCGACATGGCTTCCTCTTCGTCCACCCCAAGGCCGGCGGCGACCTGAACGCATCGGCCCTGCTGGCCGGCCTGGATGAGGAGTTCGAGACCTGGGATTTCCAGAGCCTCCTCCATATCGGCGACGACACCTATCAGACGCCGATGAACTGGAAGCCGGCCATCGACACCTTCGGTGAGACCTATCATTTCGAGAAACTGCACCGCGATACGCTGGCGCCGATCTTCCACGGCAATGTGCAGCTCTACGACACCTACGGCCGCAATCACCGCATGGCCCTGTGCATTCGGATGATTGACCTCATGCGCCAGATGCCGGAAGACGACTGGCATGTGACCATGGGCGCCTTCCCCGTCTACTATCTGTTCCCCAATATCCAGGTGAACGTCGGCGCCAACACCGTGACCCTGGTGCGCGTCTATCCCGACGGCGCGGCGCCCGGCCGCTCCCTCTCGCGGGTGTCGTTCTACGCCAGGGCCGAGGCGCTGGCGGCGAATCCCGAGGGTGTGCGGGGGCTGTCGCAGGGCTTCGCCGAGATCATCCGCGACGAGGACTATGTGGCGGCGGCCTCGTCCTACGTCGGCGCGGAGTCCGGCCAGATCAGCCATTTCCTCTTCGGCCGCAACGAGCCGGCGCTGCACCATTACCACGCCACCTATCGCGAGGCGCTCGGACTGCCGCCGCTGGAGATCCTGGCGGCATGATCGACGCGCCTGAGGCGGCCCAGTCTCGTCGCGAAATGAGCAAGGCCTCGCGCCGCGACGCGATCTTCGAAGCGGCTCGCGATCTCATTCGGGACGCGGGCAGCGGCGCCTCGGCCGAACACATCGCCCGCCGCGCCGGCGTGTCGACGGCGACGCTTTATAATCTGGTCGGCCCGCGAAACCGGCTTCTGGGCGGCCTGCTCAGCCACCTGTTCGCCGGCCTGAGCGAGCATTTGCGCGCCTTCGAGAGCGGGGACCCCCTGACCTACGCCGAGCAGGTGGTCACCCACTCCGTCGCCTTGTTCTGCGAGGATCCGATGCTGTGGCGCCGTGTGATTCACGAAGCCAGCGGCTCCTACGCCGCCCACGTGGCCCCCTATATCGAATCCCAGCCCATCGACCTGAT
>CAIQDO010000415.1 GCA_903870555.1 uncultured Caulobacteraceae bacterium | reverse complement strand
TGTTCGTCGCCAAGGCGAGCGGAGCCATTGGGGATTTCGTCTGGACCCCGCGGTCGACGGCCCTGGCCGACACCCCGTCGCTGTTCCGCAAGGCCCTGGAGCGCGCCTTCGCCGGCGGGGCCTAGAAAACGCCGACATGACGCCGGCGTCCTCGCCGGCTGTTGCCCCGCGACCCGTCGACCCCCGGTCCGCCTGTTCCTGGCCGAACGCGACGCCGAGAGATGGCGTCCCAGGCTGGAGAGTGCGCCCGATCCTTCTCCAGTCCCACGTGACCTTTTCGACCGACGGACTCCACGTCCGGCGGCGAACGGCGCTGCGGCCACGCCCCGGATCCCGCCGTCAGCTGCTGAGGCAGACCACCGGCACGATCCGCAGGTCCCGCCGCAGGCGGGCGGCGATGCGGGGGTAGCTGTCGGTCGTCATCGGTGCGGCGCGGGCGCCGGTGGCCGGTTCGACGTGGGCGCGGGCGAGCGCGGCGCGCAGGGCGCCCGGGGTGGTGGTGTAGATCCAGCGATGATGGCGCGACTGGGCGATGGTGACGCCGATCACCTGGCCGCCGCCGTCGAGCGTCGGCGCGCCGGACAGGCCCGCCAGGTCGCGGGGCGAGGCCTCGGCGTCGCCCGTCTCTTCCCAGGCCAGCACCTGCTCCCGCCGGGTTCGCCGGCCCCTCAGCACCAGGGTCTGGCGACGCAGCAGTCGGGTGGCGACTTCGCCGGGGCGCCCAAGGGGAAAGCCGGCATGGAAGGCGATCATGCCGCGCTGGATACTCTGGCGGGGGGCCATGGGCAGGGCCGGAGCGCCGCCCTGGGTGATCAGCACCGCGGTCTCGCCGCGGGGATCGAAGCGCACCTCCGCCGCCACGCCCTGGCCGGCGCCGACGACGATGGCGGCGCGGGCGCAACCCTCCACCACATGCCGGGCGGTCAGCCAGACGCCGCCGGAGGAGACGGAGAAGGCGGTGCCTGTCCCAGGGCTGGAGCCTGTGGGGACGTCGACGACGATGGTCGACTCGAAAGGGGGCGCCGGCGTCGGTCCGGGGCGGGGAGCGGCCGGCGGCCGGAGCGGCTCCGTCGGCGGTCCGCCATAGATCTCGCCCAGGACCATCGCCCCGAAAACGGCCGCGATCACCCCGAGCAGCAGCATCCAGTCAGGCGGGCGGGCGGCCACGGTAGGGTCAGGGCGCCTGGCGCTGGCGGCCGAAATCGGGCTCCGGCGTTTCCTGGCCGGCGTCGATCACCCCGCGCCGGATCTCGCGGGTGCGGGTGAACAGCTCCTCCAGCTTGTCCCCCTCGCCCCAGCGGATGGCGCGGGACAGGGCCTGCAGGTCCTCGGTGAACCGCCCGAGAATCTCCAGCACCGCCTCCTTGTTGGCCAGGAACACGTCGCGCCACATGATCGGATCCGAGGCGGCGATGCGGGTGAAGTCGCGGAAACCGCCGGCGGAATATTTGATCACCTCGCTGCGCGTCACCTCCTCAAGATCGGCGGCTGTGCCGACGATGTTGTAGGCGATCAGGTGCGGCAGGTGGGAGGTCACCGCCAGCACCAGGTCGTGGTGCCGCTCGTCCATCAGATCGACCTGGGCGCCCATCGCCGTCCAGAATTCGGTCAGGCGGGTCACGGCGAGGGCGAAGGCGGGATCGTCGCTCGGGCGCGGCGTCAGGATCGTCCAGCGTCCCTGGAACAGGGTGGCGTAGCCGGCGTCTGGGCCGGAATTCTCCGATCCGGCGATCGGGTGGCCGGGGATGACGAACACGCCTTCGGGCGCGAACCGGGCCAGGGCCTCGCCCACCGCGGCCTTGACCGAGCCGACATCACTGATCGTCGCGCCGGGCTTGAAATCCCCGGCCACGGCCGCGGCTGCGGCGCCGATCGACAGGGGCGGTGTTGCGAAGATCACCAGGTCGGCGTCCCTCACGGCCAGGGCGGGGTCGTCGACGACCTCATCCGCCAGGCCCAGGTCACGCACCCGATCCCGCACCGCGTCGCTGGCGTCGAAGACGGCGATCCTGTCGACCACGCCGGCGGCGCGGGCGGCGCGGGCCACCGACGAGCCGATCAGGCCGCAGCCGATCACGGCCAGGCGGGGATAGATCGAGGGTCTCATCCCGCGGCGGGTCGCTGCAGAAAGTCCGCCAGGGCATCGATGACAGCCCGGTTGTGGGCTTCCAGGCCAACGGTGATGCGCAGGTGATCGGGCAGACCGTAGCCCGCCACGCCCCGGACGATCAGGCCGCGGCCGGCCAGGAAGGCCTCGGCCTCGGCGGCGATCCTGCCGCCGCTGCGGGGGAAGCCCACCAGCAGGAAGTTTCCTGTCGAGGGCACGGTCTCCAGCCCCAGCCCGCCCAGCTGCTGGATCAGCCACGGCCGCCACTGTTCGACCAGCGCCAGGGAGCGGGCCTGGAAGTCCTCGTCGCCCAGGGCGGCTATGGCCGCGGCCTGGCCGGCGATGGAGGTGTTGAACGGCAGGCGGATGCGGTCGACCGCGTCGGCCACGGCGGCGGGCGCATAGGCCCAGCCCACCCTCAGGGCGGCAAGGCCGTGCAGCTTGGAGAAGGTGTGGGTGACCACGATGTTGTCCGCCGACCTGGCCAGGTCCATGCCGTCGCTGAAGGTCGGATCGGTGTTGAACTCGGCATAGGCGCCGTCGAGCACCAGCAGCACATTTCCTGGCAGGCCGACGTGCAGGCGCTCGACCTCGGTCAGGGAAATGAAGGTGCCGGTGGGATTGGCGGGGTTGGCGATGAACACCAGGCGGGTGCGCTCGTCGACCTGTTCGAGGATGGCGTCGACGTCGATCCGGTAGTCGGGTTCGGCCGCCAGCCGCACCTCGGCCTGATTGGCCCGGGCCCCGATGGCGTAGGCGCCGAAGCCGTACTGACCCTGGACGATGTTGTCCCCCGCCGTGAGGTAGGTCTGGTTGAGCAGGGCGAAGATCTCGTCGGTGCCGCAGCCCAGGATCAGCCTCTCCGGCTCCAGACGGTAGCGCTCGGCCACGGCCGCGCGCAGGGCGTTTCCCCGGCCGTCCGGATACTGGGCGAGGACTTCGCCCGCCTGCAGGAAGGCGTCCCGCGCGAGCGGGCTGCAGCCGAGGATGTTCTCATTGGCCGATAGCTTCACCGGATTGGCGAACCCCTCCGCCGAGGCCTTGCCGGGCTTGTAGGGGGTGATGTCCAGGATGCCGGGGCGGGGCGTCGGAAGCAGGGGCGTGGCGGTCATGGCGGGGTATGGCGACGATCGAAACGGCCTGTCAATAAACCCGCGGCGCGGCGCCCACGCCCACCGGTCCGAGGGTGGTCTGGCCGGCCTGGAAATCCACCGTCACGGTCGCCGTGTCGCCGGTCGTGCGGGCGGCCAGGACCGCCTCGGCGGCGCGGAGGGTCTGCGGTTGGGGCGCGTCCCGGCCCGCCAGCAGGGCGAGCAGCTTGTGGCCGGGTTTCGCCGTCAGGTCGAGGCGGCCCTTCAGCCGGCCGCCGCCGTCGATGGTCAGATCGCCCGAGCGGGTCTCCAGGCGGGTTCCGGCCGCCTGCAGGCTCAGGGCGCGGATCGTCAGGCCGCCGCCCGCCTGACTCCAGCGCCGCAAGGCCCCGGCGATCCCGGGACCGGTCAGGGCGCTGGCGTGGGTGAAAATGGCGTCCGCCTTGAGCGTGACCGGCGCCGGACCGGCGAGCACGGCGAGGGGGCCCGACCCGGCGACTCTGGCGTCGTCGAGTTCGAGATAGACGGCGCCCTGGTCCGCGGGCCCGGCCTTGGTGTGGATGTGTAGTTCCGTGGAGCCGGTCAAGGCGGACGGCGCCGACCCCGGCGGGGCAGTGAAGGTCAAGCCCAGGCCTTCAACGGAGATCCTGGCCGGATGGGCGGCGGTGTCCGACAAACTGGCCCGCAGGGCCTTGGCGACGATGGTCACCGGCCCGCCGACCCGGCGCAGCAGCGTCGCCCCGTCCGGCGCCACGATGATCCAATGATCGGCCGAGAACACGAAGGCCTCGGCCTTCAGCCGGGGGGCCGACAGGCCCCAGCCGGAAGTCTCGGTCACGCGAGGTGCGACGACGTCGAGATCGAGGCGGAACGGGAATCCCGACAGGGACCGGCTTTTCCAGTCGATGCGGTAGCCGCCTTCGGCCGAGGCGCGGGCGTAGTCGTCCATGCGCTGGAAAACCTGCTGGCGCATGGCGTTCCAGCCGACCGTCCAGGCGGCGATGGCGAGGAGCAGAACGACGAAAGGGGCGTACAGCCAGATGCGGCGTGGTTTACGGGTCGGGGCGTTTTCAGGCAGGGTCATGGCGGGGCGCGGGTTGGTGTTGAAGGCTGGGACATGAGTCGGGAATGATGGTCGAGACGGAGTCCGCGCACTGGGTGTTCGGCTACGGGTCGCTGATGTGGCGGCCCGGCTTCGCGTTCGCGGAGCGGTCGGCGGCGCTGTTGCGGGGGCGGCGGCGGGCTTTCTGCATCTATTCGGTCCACCACCGCGGCACGCCGGAGCGGCCGGGGCTGGTCCTCGGCCTCGCCGCCGGCGGGTCGGTGCGGGGCGCGGCCTATCGTGTCGACGAGACCGACTGGCCCGAGACCTACGCCTATCTGCGCGAGCGCGAACAGCCGACCGAGACCTATATCGAAGCGCGCTCCCGTATCCTTCTGGCGGATGGCCGGACGGTGACGGCCATCACCTTTCTGTCCGATATCGAGCATCCGCAATGGGCTGGCGCCTTGCCTCCGGAGCGGCAGGCGCGGCTGATCGCCGGCGCGCGCGGGCTGTCGGGCGATAATGTCGACTACCTTCGCGATCTGGTCGATCATCTTCGCGCCGAGGGCGTCCGGGATCGGGCGATGGAGCGGCTGCTCGACAGGGTCGAGCACCTGGAGGCCCAGGGTCCGGTCATTCGCTAAGCAGGCGTGCGGAGGCGGCTTCGAGGCGGCTTTCGAGTTCGCGCATGAAGGCACCGCGGTGCAGCCCGGGCGGAATGGGCTCCAGGAATTCATAGACGATCAGGCCTGGGCGGCGAAGAAACCCGTGTGGCGGCCAGTGGGCGCCGGAGTTGGTCGCCATCGGCGTGCAGGGCAGGCCCAGGTCCCGGTAAAGGCCGGCCACGCCTGGCTGGTAATTGGCCTTGGCTCCCGGCGGCATGCGCGTGCCCTCCGGAAAGATCACCAACTGGCGGGAGTCCTGCAACCGGGTCCTGGCGGCGGCGATCAGTTTGCGAAGGGCGGCGGAGCCTCCCTGTCTGTCGATCTCGACCATGCCGGCCTTGAGGCAGAACCAGCCATAGAAGGGGATGCGCAGCAGTTCCTTCTTCATCACATAGCAGGCGTCCGGGAAGACTGTCAGCGGGCCCATGGTGTCGAACATGCACTGGTGTTTGGCCGCCACCAGCGCCTTGCCCTTGGGCAGATGCTCACGACCGCGAAACTCCACCCGGATGTCGCAGATCGTCCGCAGCAGGACGATGACGATGTCGCCCCATACGCACATCGCCTTCAGGGTCCACCGCCGGGGCGCCAGCAGCAGCGGAATCATCGCCGCCACGCACAGCAGAGACCAGATATAGAACAGCGCCACGAAAAGCAGCGAACGCGCCATCATCATGAACGGGGCGCCTCCGGGCGGACGGTATGGGTTGGAGTGTTGGACGGTCCCATGGCGAGCAGAGTCTCCCGGCCCAGGGCCACCAGATATTTCGTATATTCGGCGACCATCCGCCGGGCGCCGTCCGACGAGGTCCACCATTCGCGCGCGTCGAGGTCGGCGGTCGCCACCGGATAGACGGTCACGGCCAGTTGGGGGGCCATGGCCTTGAGCTCCAGGGCGGCGCGGGGCGTGTGATAGTCGGCCGTGACCAGGATCAGGCTGTGGTAGCCCATGGTCCGCGCCCAGCCAGCGGTCTCACGGGCGTTGCCGACGGTATTCGAGGCGGCGAAATCCAGGTCGACACAGCAGTCGAACATCGGCTTGGCCGCGCCGGTCAGCGCCCAGATCTCGGCGCGGGTAACCCGGTGATTGACGCCGGAGACCAGCAGGCGCCGGCCCTTGCCGGCCTCGAGCAGGGCGGTGCCGACCCTCAGCCGGATGTCCGAGCCGCCCGTCAGCGCCACGACTCCATCGGCCGGCGCCGGATCGGCCGCCGGCGTCAGACGAACGATGCGATCGGCGAAGGCCAGCAGGCCCGCCGCCCAGATGCCGAGTATCACCAACCCGGCCATCAGGCCCTTCAAGACAGGGATCTCAAGGCGGTCCGCGCAGCCCTATGCGCCGCCCAGGCGGCGATGCCGATCGCCAGTGGAAGCCAAAGGGCGCCGAAAAGGACGTCCAGCGCCATCGGCTGGGGCATGGCCGGGAGGCGCGCCGACAGCCAGATCGCCGCGGGCGGATCGAAGGCCAGGGCGCCGGCCGCGAGGACCGCCGCGCCGGTTCCAAGCGTGGCCCCGAGAGTCGTGCTGGCGATGGCGCGACCGCGGAACTGGCGCGAGAGCGTCGCCGAGGCGGCGCCCAGCTGGACCAGCAGGGAAAGCCGATCCCGCCGGCCGCGAATCGCCCGGCGGGCGGATCCGCCGGCAACCGTCGCCAGGATCGCCACGAGCGAGATCAAGAGCAGCGCCATGGCGCCGGCGAGGACGGCGCCGAGGCGCTCAAGCGGTCCGGACCATGGGCCGTGGTCGTCGACGGCGACGGCCAGGCCGTCATGCCGCAACAGCCCGGCCGCCTGATCCGCGGTCGGTCCACCGCCGCCGCGAACCGTCACCGCGATCAGCCGGGGCGGCGCGCCGGACGGGCCGCCGACGGTCAGGCCAAGCGCGCGCGCCGCCAGAACGTCCATCGGCGACGGATCGAGAACCCTGGCGCTCAGGACCCCCGGCGCGCGGCCGAGGATCTCGGCCGCCCGGGCGGCGGCGGCGTCGGCGCTCTCCAGGTCGCGCCCGGCCGCGGCGATGGTCGCGGACCCGGCGAGGCGCTCTGACCACTGGGGCAGGGTTCGCGCCAGAACCGACGCGCCGGTGAGGTCGAGGCTCGCCAGCAATGAGATCACGGCGACCGACAGCGTCAGCCCCGGCGCCGGGACGGCCATGCCGGGGATCAATGGAGGCGCGCGGCGGACTTCGGTCGTCTTTGTCACGATTGCTGCTCCCCGTTCGGGGTCGGCGATTCGACCGCGCCGCCGAGCCGGGAGACCTCCGCGCCAGAGCGACCCGCCAGATCCTCATCGCGGGTGGCCATCAGCAGCGGTGTTCCCGCCTGATTCAGATCGGCCAGCAACCGCAGGATCGCCATGCTCCCCTCTCCCGCCGGCTCGTCGACGATCACCAGATCGGGCCGGTTGATCACCGCCCGGGCCAGGGCGAGGCGTCGGCGGCCTTCGACATCGAGGTCGCCGGGCAGGAAATGGGAGCGTCGCCCGAGTCCGACCCAGGCCAGCAATTCCTTGATGTCGGTCTCGAACGGCGCCTCGTGGCGGCCGGCGGCGCGCACCGCCAGGGCCAGGTTGTCGCGGGCGGACAGCTCGCCGACCAGCCGAGGCTGCTGGAAGACCATGCCGATCCGGCGCCGCAGTGGCGGACGATCATCGGGTCGCAGGCGCGCCAGGTCCCTCCCGAACAGCTCGACGCCGCCACGGGCGGGGGGGCGAGCCATGGCGATCATCTCCAGAACGGCGGTCTTGCCCGACCCCGGACCGCCCAGCAGGATGTGGGCGGCGCCGGGGGGCACGACGAAGGACAGGCTGCCGGCGCCGCCCGCGGTCACGGCCGCGCGCAGCAGGCGGACAACCGCCGATTCCACAGGCTCGGACGTTTCGGTTTTGTTCAAGACCTTGACGGGTGTTCTGGACATTGAGGTGATAATCGGCGACCTCGGGTGCTTAGCCGAGGTGACCGAGTCCCGACATGATACTGACCTGCCCGAGGTGCGCCACCCGATATTTGGCGGACGCCGCCCAGCTTTGGACAACCGGGAGGACCGTTCAGTGCGAGGCCTGCGGCCAGCGATGGCGCGCCTCCGGCTCGGGCGAGCCTCCGGCCCCGCCGCCGCCGCCGCTGACGGCCCCGGAACCGCCAGCGGCGCCCGAGTCGCCATCGGTGGAGCCCGTGACCGAGCCCCAGCCCCAGCCCGAGCCCGAGCCCGAGCCAATCCTCGCGACATTGCGCGAGGAACCCGCGCCGGCGCTGTTTCTGCAGCCGACAAAACGGCCCGCCCCTGTCCGCTCCCGGCCGCCCTGGTACGGCCCCGCGCTGTCGATCCTGTTCCTGCTAGGGATGACGATCGCGGTGATGCTTCTGTTTCAGGACGCCGTCGTTCGCGCCTTTCCCGGCGCGGCCGGGGTCTACTCGACACTCGGCCTGACGAAACTGAACGTGACGGGAGTGGGTTCGCGTGGCTGATCCGGCGCTTGATCTTGAGACCCTGCTGTCGGCGGACGCCGTGGCGGCCCGAGTCCGGGCCCTGGCCGAACAAATCGCACCCGACCTGACCGACGATACGGTGGCGGTGTGCCTGCTGGTGGGCGGACTGTGGTTCGCCGCCGATCTGACCCGCGCCCTTGCCGAGCTCGGCCGGCCGATGCCCTTCGACGCCCTGTGGCTGTCGTCCTATGGCGACGGTCAGGAGAGTCGCGGTCGATGCGAAATTCGCGCCGACCTGCAACGGCCGATCGCCGGCCGGCGGGCGCTGGTCATCGACGACGTGTTCGACACCGGCCTGTCGCTGGAAGAGGCTGTCCGCCACCTGAAGGCCAAGGACGCCGCCGAAGTGCGCACCGCGGTGTTCGCCCGCAAGCCCTGGCCGAAGCCGCGGGCCCTGACCCCGGACTACGTCGCCTGGGAGGCGCCGGCCCGGTTCCTGGTGGGCTACGGCATGGACGTCGGCGGCGCCTATCGTGGCCTGCCCCAGATCGCCGCGGTCGCCGAGAGCGTCTGAGTCAGAGCCAGGGCGCCTGGGGCTCCCGCGCCAGCATGTCCTGATAGGTCGGCCGGGGGCGGACGATCGCCCAGGCTTTGTCCTTGACCAGCACTTCCGGGATCAGCGGCCGGCTGTTGTATTCGCTCGCCATCACCGCGCCA
>CAIQDO010000414.1 GCA_903870555.1 uncultured Caulobacteraceae bacterium | reverse complement strand
TGGGGTGCAGGCTTTCGTCGTGGGCGTAGAGCAGCACCAGGGCCGCGCCTGCGGCGCCGACCGATTGGTCGTAGATCTCGCGATCGCCGGTGAAGCCGGTGATGTCGGAGAAGGGCATGGGCTCGATCCAGCCGATGCCGGCGCCCAGCTCGGCCGCCTGGCCGCGCAGGCGGTCAAGGCAGGTCGCCGCCAGAGCGTGGAAATCGTCGCGGCCACTGGCCTTGGCCAGTTCGGCCAGGGCGAAGGCGTAGCCGGGCCAGCCGGTGGCGACGCTGACCGACAGGGTGTCGACGCGGCCGAGGTGGGACGCGATCTCCTCGCCGGCCGCCACGGCCTCGGCCAGGATCGCCGGGTCTCCGGTCAGGGCGTGGCGTTCGAGCAGCAGCAGCACGACGCCGCAGGCGCCGTGATAGAGTCCGTAGTCCGAGCCCCGGCCGTCGGCGGCGCGGCGCCACTTGGTCCGGCCCTCAAGGCGCTGGCTGTCGATGAACCGGGCGGCTTCCTCGGCGGCGGCGAGATAGGTATTCATGGTCCGGCCCTTCTGGCGTGGCTAGGCGACCCTAGGCGGGGCGGGGCGGCGAGGGCAAGATGACGCGCGAACTCGATCGTCTGGTCGCCGGTGGGGTCGAGCTGGAATACCGCCGGGTGCGCCGCGATGGCGGCGGCGACCGGACGCCGATCGTGATGCTGCACGAGGGCCTGGGGTCGGTCGCCTTGTGGCGGGACTTTCCCGAGGCCCTGTCCGCCGCCGCGGATCGCGAGGTGTTCCTGTGGTCGCGGCGGGGCTTCGGCGGTTCGGACGCGGCGACAAGCCCGCAGGATCGCCACTACCTGCATCACGACGCGCTGGTGGAGTTGCCGCAGGTATTGGCCGCCGCCGGGATCGAAAGGCCGATCCTGTTCGGACACAGCGACGGCGCCACCATCGCCCTGCTGTATGCCGCCGCCCGCCCGCACGCCGTCGCGGCATTGGTGCTCGAGGCGCCGCACGTGTTCGTCGAGCCGATCACCCTCGCCGGCATCGAGGCCGCGGTCGAGGCCTGGGAGACCACCGATCTGCCGGAGAAGCTGGCCCGGAATCACCGCGACGCGACCGCTGTATTTGCCGCGTGGCGAGACATTTGGCTCGATCCGGCGTTTCGCGATTGGAACGTGGAGGCGGGTCTCGAGCGCGTCGTCTGCCCGACCCTGATCATCCAGGGCGACGATGACCAATACGGCACGGCGGCCCAGCACCGGGCGATCAAGGCGAGGGTGACCGGGGCGCACCTCCTGGAACTGGCCGATTGCGGACATTCGCCGCATCGCGATCGGCCGGCGGCGGTGCTTGCGGCGACGGGACGCTTCGTGGCGCGGCTCGAAGGCGGGCCGCGTTAGGGCGCGAGGCGTCGAATCCGCGGTCAGGATGGCGGGCCACGCCCGACGATGATGAGCACTATGTATACGCCATAGTACTCTGAATTAACCCCCGATGCGGCAGCAGTCGCTATAGAACGTTACTTTTTCCCAGGTTGCACGGCTCGCAAAGCGTCTGAAGATTTTCGTCGAGCGTTTCACCGCCGAGACTCCAAGCGACAATGTGGTCAACATGTAGCGTCAGCCCTGGCTCCAATGCCGGGCTCGCTCCACATGCCCGGCACGAAAAATTATCCCTTTTCATCACTCGAAACCGGAGTCTGAGAGACACATCGCGGCCGGTTTTGTGACCCTTCGAAATTTCGACAGGACCTGGCGGTCGAGTATCCTTCGCATTCGCGTAGGCGACGAATTGGGTGAGAGCATCTGTCCACGAATCAAACCGACGCAGGTAAGCCGACTGAGAAATCACGGACGGGGGTTTGGCTAGTTCTGCCCGCCGCGGTTGACGCCCAAAGTGCTCCCACAGAAGCATGATGTTTTCGAACAAGCGCTCATCGGTCAAGTTGATCTCGTTCGCAATTTGCAGTCCTGCGGCTACGACAGCGTTGTTCCAGGTGCCAAAGCGCCTTAACGCTGTTGATGGATTGTAGCGTCCGAATTCCGAATACAATTTCTGAGTCACAACCGTTGTGCCGGCTAACTCCGCCGCACGCCGAAGGTCGGACAATATCTCCTCATTCGACACAGGCGCGCCTGAAACGCGCTCAAGCTGGTATTTCGAGTCGCTCACCAGAGCCTCACAAAGCGATGACACCACCACGCCGCGCCAGCGTCTCGACCAGCACAGGAACTGCGCTCACGCTGTCGATCATCCGCCCAAAAGCGGTCTTGGTCTCGCGCGCCGACTCGGTTTGATCGCCGAACCTCGTGACCGCGCATTGCGCTATTAATGGCAGAATTGCGCTCTTCACCAAGCTGTTTCGGTTGGGGCCGGGAGGGGAGTAGCGGGCGGATTTCGGGGGCGGCAGGGACGGTTCTGCGACGGCAAGATAAAAGCCACGGCACTTGCGCCTCCCAAGCCCTTGAGCGGGCTTGGTTTTCGCCGTGCCGTCCGGTCGGCGCGCGTGCCGCGCGAGGCAGTTTCTCGAATGATTTCAACACTTTTTACGGCACCACCCGGCCTCTTGGGAATCGCCGACTTGATATGTGCGTCGTTTTGACGTACATATTCGCGATGATGGAGAGTGCCATGACCAGCAAAGCATCGGCTCGCAAGGAGCGTATCACCCGCGAGGATCGCCTTGGATTCCGGCTCGACGAGCAGACCAAGGGGTTGATCGAGCGCGCCGCTCAGCTCGAACGGCGCAAGGTCAGCGACTATTGCCTAACGGCCATTGCGGAGGCCGCACGGAGGACCATCGCCGAGCATGAGACGCTCAACCTGTCGGAGCGGGACCGGGCTGCCTTCTTCGAGGCGATGATCAATCCGCCTGAACCCAGCGAGCGGCTCGCGCGCGCGCTCGCCGAGCATGGCCGCCGCGTCGGCGCATAATCAGTGGCAGCGCCTGAACCCGACTTGGCCGTCATCCCGCTGGATGACGGCCACGACCGTGCCGCCTTCGCGTGCGGGGTCGAAAGCCTCGACCGCTACTTTCAGACCCAGGCCGGTCAGGATGTCCGTCGCCGAGCGAACGGAGTGTTCGTACTCGCCGATAAGGTCCAGCCCGAACGCGTGCTTGGCTACTACACGCTCTGCGCCACGGCCCTTCCTCCCGGCGACGTTCCCGAGGCGGCGCGCAAGCACATCCCGCGCTACCCATTGGTCAGCGCCACGTTGATCGGGCGTCTGGCGGTGGCGAAGGATCGGCAGGGCCAGCGGCTCGGCGCAGTCCTGTTGGCGGACGCGCTCCGCCGCGCACTGGCGAGCGCGCAGACTGTTGGATCGTCGATGATCGTGGTCGATGCCTTGGACGAGGCCGCAGCGGGGTTCTACGCGGCGCACGGCTTCATCCGATTGCCGGAAGCCCAGCGCCTCGTTCTACCGATGCGGGTCGTCGAACGCATGGTGGCATTGGCATGACCCGCACCGCGCCGCTTTCCGCCATGCGCCGCTATTCGCACGCTAAGCCGGGAAGCGTATCCCAGCGTAGAGAAACGCTATTCTTTCCCCGCGTCGGTTCGGCGACTCTGGCGCAATGCCCAGAGTGTCGCGTCCGCATCCGCCATCAGCATCCGAGCAGCTCGAACGACTGTTGGGGAGGCCGTGGCCGTTTCCGGGCCGTCCGCCGAAACACGACCTTGAGACGTGGACCGTCACCGACGACTGGCCTCAGCGCGTCCCTGTTACTGAGGCCGAAGTCGATGTGTTCGAGGCATGGTTCGGCGACCTGTTCGACGAGCTGTTCGGGCCGTGCCGATG
>CAIQDO010000413.1 GCA_903870555.1 uncultured Caulobacteraceae bacterium | reverse complement strand
CGCGCTGCCGACCAGCACCTGCTCCGCGCCGAAAAAGGCGTTGTCCACCAGGTAGTCGTAAAGGACATAGGAAGTCGAAAAGAGCGGGAAGAGCAGGCAACGCTCGTCTTCCATGGCGGTTAGGGCGGCCGGATCGCCGCTGGTGCGCTGATAGGTGTTGTAGATCTCCGGCAGGTCCGCGCGATGAGCGGCGCCGTCGGTGAAAGCTCGCCCGGTCACCGTCGCCGGCCGCATCATCAGGTGGCTGGCCATCGGCAAAAAGCCCCAGATCCGCTCACCCGCGGCGACGCCCGGAGACCGGGAGGCCACGACATCGGCGAAACCCCAGACCGGAACGATCCCCCAGGGCTCTTCAACCGGGAAGAATTTCCAGTAGCCGATCATGTCGCCGGAGAGCGCGTAGCTGACGTTGTTGGCGGTCATGGCGAACTTGTCGATGGCCACGAGGATTTCGCCTTCCGCCAGCTCCGGCGTCTCGACGGTGGCCGCTTGAGTCTCGGCGAAGGCCGAGCGGCGGACCTGAACCTGGGTGATCATTTTGCCGGTTCCTATTGGGCGCGACGGGCGCGCAGCGAGAGGGCGAAGACGATGACGCCGAGCACGACGAAAACGGCGCTGGCGTAGTGTTCCGGCGGATGGTGATCGCCGTGGGAGCCCTTCCAGAACCATGCGGCAAAGGCGCTCAGCCCCTGCATCATGATCAGCAGAAGCAGCACCAGCGGCACGAGCGTGCGGTATCTCAGGGCGATCGTCAGGATCAGGATCCCGAATGGGATCTGCATGGCGCCGTACCAGGCGAAGATCGCGATTATGGTGTCGGCGCGGGATGTCAGATCGATGTGGGCGATGACACCCGATCCGCCGTCCGGCAGGAAGTAGTGGATCGCCCCCGGCACGATGGTCAGAACCGCGGACAAGACCAGAAACCAGGCCGCGAGGATCGACCCGCGATAGTCGGCGTTGGTGCTTGGGGGAAGCAGGGCCATGGGTGCGGTCTCCTCAATTCAAGTCAAGGAAGCGGATGATGTGGCTGGCGTCAGTTCGGCATGGCGGACAGCAGCAGGGCGATCTGCGCCACCGCGGCGGCGAGGGCCATCGACAGGCCGACCCAGATCCGTGGACTCGCCAGGGTCATGATCATCGGACGGGTCGGGAAGTTGAACGTCTGCGGCATGGCGGCAAACTTGAAGGCGTGGGCGCCGCCGAAGTGCGGATCGCAGACCAGATGGGCGACATCGCGACGGCTGCTGTAACGCATATAGCCCATCATCTAGCCCATCATCTAGCCCATCATCGACCATTCCGGGACGTCCTGCAGCCCCCAGGTGTCGACCATGCCGCCGATGCGGCGCGCGGCCCGGGCCGGGCGCCCGCCACGGGATCGGCGACCGGATCATCGGAGAAGCGGATGACGTTGAGCATGAAGAACTCGCGCCCGTCGTCCGCCTCAAGAAAGCGCCGCATGACGGGCATTTCGTCCTGATCGCCGTGACCGATTCCGTTTGCGGTCAACCGCGCCATCAGGGTTTCGATCTCGGCGGGGGAGCGCGGCCCGCGCCAGTTGACGCACCAGGAGAGAAAGACCGCGTAGCCGACCAGCGCGACGGCCCAGACCCAGAAACTCGCCATCTTCCGCCCCCCGTGTCTGCCGCCGCGATCGTTGGCCGACGAGGGCTCGATCAGCGGGCGGCGTAATGACAGTGTCTATGCCACTAAATGCCGAGAGGCGACTTGGCAATATGCCCCGCCAAGACCGAAGGGCGGGGTCAGCGGTCCAGCAGAAGGCGTACGGCGGTCGTCACGGCCAGCGTGCACTGTTTTACGCCGAGACCCTGCGTCCGACGCAGTCTCAGCCATCCATCCATCGACGTCAGCAGCTCTATCGCGCCGGCGACGTCTGGCCGCGCTCCCACCTCCGGGAGACAGGCAAGGAGCTGGCGGCGCTGCTGCGTGGCGAACTGGGCCCTGGCGCGTTGCACCGTCGGCGAACTGTATAGACGGATGTCCCCGGAGAGGTAATAGGGTGTGATCTGCTCGAACGCCGCCGCGCGGCGCGCGACCAGCTGTTCCAGCCGCACCGTGAGAGGCCCCTGGCGGACGATCTCGGCCAGCACCGGCTGCGCCAGGGAGCGGATCTTGGCGTTCATCTGCTCGAACAGCGATTCCATATCCTGAAAGTGTCGGAACACGGTGCGATGGCCGACGCCGGCGTACTGCGCCACATCCTCGGAGGTCGGGCTCAGGTTGCCGGCGCGGATGAGATCCAGCAGCGCCAGGATAATCTTCTCCCGCGTCAGGCGACCGCGTTCCATTCGCCCGTCGAGTTCGGGAGGCGGCGCGCGCCGGGCGTGGGGCGTTGTGGCTGTTGGGGCGTCTGACGTCATACAGAGCGGTTAGGCGGTCAATTGCCGCTGGGCAAGTCGAGCCGGTCAGGGCCGGGCGCCATGAATTGACAGACCCCGCCATAAGATGACAGCATCTGTGTCAATATACGAATCGGGTGGAGCGCCCGTTTTGACCTCTCGCGGGCCCCGGACCTTGCCGCCCGGATCAATGATTTTGCCTCAGGCCAGGAGAACACGATGAAGGTTTCCAACCAGGTCCACCCCACAGCCGAGCAGGCCATGACCTTCTTCGGCGCCGAGGAAGATGGCCCGATGTGCATGGTCAATCTGCTCAAGTTCAAGGAAAAGGCGGAATACGCCGACGGATCGGAGCCGGAGCTTTCCGGCCGCGAGGCCTATCTGCGCTATGGCGCCGGGGTGCAGGCCTGCCTTGCGGCCGTGGGCGGCAGGTCGCGGTTCTCGGGCCTTGTCACCGATCTGATGTTGGGCGACGTCGAGGAGCTGTGGGACATGGTCGCCATCGCCGAATATCCCTCCCGCGCGGCGATGCGCCAGATGGTGCAATCGCCGGAATATCAGGCGATCACCAAACACCGCGACGCCGGCCTCGCCGGCCAGCTCAACATCCGGACCAAGGCGCTCGGCTGAAGACAGTCGGTTTCGATTGCTGGCGCACGGCGCCCCACGCCTTGGAGTCTGAACATGCCGGGACCTATGACGGTGCTCGATCCGGGCCGCCTGACGCTGCTTGGGGTTCCCGGCTCGCCCTATACGCGCAAGATGCTGGCGGTGCTGCGATACCGCCGCATTCCCTACCGTCTCATCCTGGGGTCGCACGGCGCGCCCGTCCTGCCCATGGCCAGGACGCCGATGCTGCCGACGTTCTACCTGCCCGGAACGGCAGGTGAGGTCGAAGCGGTCACGGACTCCACCCCCCTGATCCGCCGGTTCGAGCGCGACTATCCCGGTCGCGCGGTGGTTCCGGTCGATCCGGCGCTCGCCTTCATCGACGCCCTGATCGAGGACTATGCCGACGAGTGGCTGACCAAGGCGATGTTCCATTATCGTTGGGCGTTCGCGCGTGATGTGGCCCAGGCCGAAAGGATTCTCCCGACCTGGTCGCGCGCGGCGATGTCGGACAAGGCCCTGGCGGCGATCGGCAAGGGCGTAAGCGAACGGCAGATCCCGAGGCTGAGCTATGTCGGATCCAACGAACAAACCGCTCCCGTTATCGAGGCCAGCTACGTTCGGTTTCTGGAGCTTTTCGAGGATCACCTCCGCAAACACCGCTTCCTGCTCGGCCAACGCCCCGGCGCCGCTGATTTCGGCGTGTTCGGACAACTGACGCAGCTGGCGGCGTTGGATCCGACACCCATGGCGCTCGCGCTCGAACATGCGCCCCGGGTCTTTGGCTGGGTTGGCGCGGTCGAGGACCTTTCCGGGCTTGAACCGGAGGCGGGGGACTGGTTCGACATCGACGCCCTGCCGGAAACGGTCGGCGCGCTGCTGAAGGAGATCGGGCGCGTCTACCCCCCGCTGCTTCTGGCCAACGCCACGGCAGTCGCCGCCGGAGCGGCCGAGGTGGATACGGAAATCGACGGCAGGCCATGGCGCCAGAAGCCGTTCGCCTATCAGGTCAAATGTCTCGCCTGGCTCCGGCGCGACCATGCCGCTCTCGACCCCTCCAGTCGGGCGAAGGTTGATCGCGTTCTAACGGGGAGCGGGTGCGAAGTTCTATTCCCAGGGTGAGGTCAGTGGAGCCCTCGGGGAAAGCGCCGCGGCCGCCCGATCAGCCTGCGCTCATTGCGCTCGCCGTTTATGGCGGGCATAGTGCCAATATAATCCAATCCTCGAGGGGGAAACATGACCTGGCTACATCAAAGGCTTGCCGCGTTTGGCGCAATGGCCCTCGCCGCGGGACTTTGCGGCGCCGCACCGGCTCAGACGACCGGACCGCGCGACGAACTGAAGGTGGTCATGTGCGGCACCTCGGGGCCTCTGCCGGTTCGCGATCGGGCCAAGCCCTGTGTGGCCGTCCAGGTCGGCGGGGCGATGTATCTGGTCGATGTCGG
>CAIQDO010000412.1 GCA_903870555.1 uncultured Caulobacteraceae bacterium | reverse complement strand
CGCTCGCGCCTGGCGATGCAAGCCGTGGATGAGCGCCTGGTCCGGCGCGATGCCGGGCTGATTCAATTGTTTGATCCGCCATTCGACAAGTCACCGGACAATCCCGGATATATCAAGGGCTACATTCCCGGCGTGCGGGAGAACGGCGGCCAATACACCCATGGCGCCCTGTGGTCGGTTCTGGCCTTCGCCGCCCTGGGCGAGGGCGACAAGGCCGCGGCGCTGTTCGCCCTGCTCAATCCGATCAACCACGCCCGCACCCCGTCCGAGATTCAGCGCTACCGCGTCGAGCCCTTTGTCGTCGCCGCGGACGTCTATTCGGCGCCTGGGCACGTCGGCCGAGGTGGCTGGACCTGGTACACAGGCTCCGCGGCCTGGATGCAACGCGCCGGCGTCGAGGGCGTCCTCGGGATCACCTTCGAGGGCGAAACCCTGCGGGTCGATCCCTGCATTCCGGCCTCCTGGCCAGGCTTCGAGGTCACACTGCGGCGGGGCCGCTCGACCTGGCGGGTGGTCGTAAGCAATCCGGCGGGGATTCAGCGCGGCGTCGTCGTCGCCTCTCTCGATGGCCGCGTCCTGCCGCGCGGCCCCGTGGCGATCACGGTGGCGGACGACGGCGGCGCCCACAACCTGGAACTCCGGTTGGGCTGAAGGGGCCTCGCCTGGCGCGTCAGAGCCACCCGCCGCTGAAGCCGGCGCGGCGAAGACCGGCCTGGATGTGACGGCAGGATCGCATCAGCCGCCAGATCAGACCGGTGCGGTGGTTCTCGATCATCATCACCAGCAGCCCCTGGTCGAGGCCGAACCAGGCGTCGCACACCCAGCCCCGGCCGTCGGCGCCGGGCAGCGTCGGATTGAGGCTGCTGGGCAGGCGATCCTGAACGATCGAATACGGATAGAGGTCGATAAGCCCGCGCAAGGACGACAGGGCGGCCTCTGGCGCGAAGGGAAGGCAGGCAAGCGCGCCGATGGGACTGACGCAACCGTCGTCCGGACCGAAAGGCGCGCCCCGCGCCTTGTAGCCCATCAACGGCCGCCGCCCAGGTCCGACCGTGGCGGTCCTGAACCCGGGCCCGTCGCAGGCGGTCAGACCCCAGAAGTCCTCGCCATAGCCGGCGAACCCCTGCGGGTTGCGGCGGGCGTACTCGCGCTGGACCGCGATGGCCGTCTGGCTGTTACGGAAATAGTCGCTGCCCTTGCCGCGCATGAACGGGTCCTGGATGCCCGCGAAATCGATCCAGGCGTGGGAGAACTGATGGATGAACAGCGGGCCGGCGTAGAGGTATTCGAAGCCGTAGATTTTCCGCCACTGGTAGGCCGCGGTCCAACTCCGGTAGCTGTCCTCACCTAGCGGTCGCGTCGGCGAGGCCAAGCCCAGGATGTAGAGAATGGCCGCCTCGTTGTAGCCGTCCCAGCCGTCGCGCAGGAACCCGCCTTCGGGAGTCCAGCCCTGCCGGGTCGTGACGACCTCGCCGCGCGCCCAGGGCCAGTCGACACGGTCGTAGAGGAAATCGGCGGTGTTCCGGATCTCCCGCTCGCGCGGCGTGTCTTCGGCAAAATAGCTGGCCGCGCACAGCACACCGGCCAGCAGCAAGGCCGTGTCCATCACGGACAACTCCGAACGCCAAGTCCGGGCGCCCGTGCGCATGTCGAGGAAGTGGTAGTAGAACCCCATGTGACCGGTGGCGTCGGGCGCCGGACCATGAGGACTGTCGCGGAAGAAGCGCAGGACGGCCAGGGCGCGGCCGGATGCGTCGGCGCGGGAGATCCAGCCGCGCTCCACGCCGATCGGATAGCAGGACAAGGCGAAGCCGGCCACGGCGATGCTGGCTGGGGCGCCCGGCCGGCTGGTGTCCGCCACCAGACCGTTGCCGGGGTTCATATATTGGAGAACGTAGCCGAACGCCGCCCGCTGGAATCGATCCAGCAGCGCGTCGTCATCTGGACTCATTGAGCTGGGGGGCGATGGGGCGGTCACGGGATGGGGCACGGGGAGACCGAGGGGTGTCCCCTGTCAAGCAAGGCGGACGAAGCCACGCGCCAGCCGCGCGATCGAAAAGCTCCGCGGCGGCGGCGTCAGAGTGCGCGGCGCCCCGAGATGAAGTTGACGACGAGGATCACCAGGGCAACGACCAGCACCAGATGGATCAGCGCCCCTGTGACATGGAAGGCGAACAGACCCAGGGCCCAGCCAATGATCAGGATGGCGGCGATGATGAGCAGCATGTCGAAATCTCCCTTGAAGGGCGGCGCGGCGCGGCGCGGGACTTGAGCGTAGAGCGGGCGCGCCGTCTCCAAGACAAATAAGCCATCACCGCCAGGATGGTTCCTGCGGCCGAATAGCCTCCCCGCCCCGTCAGGGCGCGGCGACGATCCGGTCGACGGCGGTCTGGGCCTCGGACTGGATCTTGGCCAGATGAGCCGCATCGAGGAAGCTCTCGGCGTAGATCTTATAGACGTTCTCGGTGCCGGAGGGCCGGGCGGCGAACCATCCGTTCTTTGTCGACACCTTCAGGCCGCCGATGGGCGCGTCATTGCCAGGCGCCCGGGTCAGACGCGCCAGCACCGGCTCTCCGGCCAGTTCCGCGGCGTCGAACTGGCTCGGGTCGAGCCTGGACAGCCGCGCCTTCTGCTCGGGCGTCGCCGGAGCATCGATGCGTTGGTAGTATGACCGGCCGAGGCCCTCGGTGACGCTGTCGTGATAGACCGCCGGGTCGGCGCCGGAGCGGGCGGTGATCTCGGCGGCCAGCAGGCCCAGGATCAGTCCGTCCTTGTCGGTGGTCCATACCGTGCCATCCCGTCGCAGGAAGGACGCCCCGGCGCTCTCCTCGCCGCCGAAGCCGAAGTCGCCATCGATCAGGCCGGCGCAGAACCACTTGAAGCCTACCGGGGTCTCGACCAGCCGCCGGCCGATCTTGGCGGCGACCCGGTCGATCATGGCGCTGGAAACCGCCGTCTTGCCCACCGCGCTGTCGGGTCGCCAATGAGGCCGGTTGGAGAACAGCCAGGCGACCGCCGCGACCAGGAAGTGGTTGGGGTTCATCAGCCCGCCTGAGGGGGTGACGATGCCATGGCGATCGGCGTCGGTGTCGTTGGCGAAGGCCACGTCGAACCGGTCTCGCAGGGCGATCAGGCTGGTCATCGCCGATGGCGAGGAGCAGTCCATGCGGATCTTGCCGTCCCAGTCGGCGGTCATGAAACCGAAGGTCGGGTCGACCGCGTCGTTCACCACTTTGGCGGCGAGGCCGTAGCGCTCGATGATCGGCGCCCAGTAGTGGACGGCGGCGCCGCCGAGCGGGTCGATGCCGATGCGCACGCCGGACTCCCGGATGGCGTCCATGTCGACGACGTTGACGAGATCGACGACGTAGGGGCCGACATAGTCATGGGCGCGAATGCAGGCGTCCTTGGCGGCGCGTCCATAGGGAATTCGCCTCACTCCGGCGAGGCGCGCGGTCAGGTAGGCGTTGGCCGCCCTCTCGATCCAGCCGGTGACGTCGGTGTCGGCGGGGCCGCCGTTGGTCGGGTTGTACTTGAACCCGCCGTCGGAGGGCGGGTTGTGGGACGGACTGATGACGACCCCGTCGGCAAGACCGCCGGTACGCCCGCGGTTATGGGTGAGGATGGCGTGGGAGATCACCGGCGTCGGGGTAAAGCCCCCCTTGTCATCGATGCGCGTCTCGACGCCATTGGCCGCAAGCACCTCGACAGCGCTGATGAAGGCCGGCTCCGACAGGGCGTGAGTGTCCATGCCAAGGAACAACGGGCCGTCGACCCCGGCCTGCCGACGATAGTCGCAAACCGCCTGGCTGATGGCGAGGATATGGGCCTCGTTGAAGGCCGAATCGAAGGCAGAGCCGCGATGGCCCGAGGTGCCGAAGGCGACCCGCTGGGCCGGTATCGCGGGGTCGGGAGTCTGGACGTAATAGGCGCTGACCAGGCGGGGGATGTTCACACGTTGCGACGCCGGCAGGATCTTGCCGGCGAGAGGGCTCAGGGGCTCGGCCATGTCGTCCTTGTCGGCTGCTAACGACCGGCATTGTGGCCCAGCGGCCGTCGGTTCTCCAGTCCGGTCGCCGGAAAAAGGCGACCGGCGCCGTCAAAGCGGTCAGAAACGCCGCGGAAACTCGAACGGACCGATCCGCTTCTGCTCATAGACGCCGACGAAGTCGTAGGGCTCGGTGGCGAACACGCCCTGGGCGACACAGACGGCCAGACAGTTGTTGCAGCTCATGCAGCCGGAGACGTCGGCCTTCAGACGCACCTTGAGATTGTCCTTGGGGCCGTACATCTCAAGAATGTTGGCCGGGCAGACGACGGCGCACAACCGGCAGCCGTCACACTTGTCCAGCTCGATAGTCACCTGGCTATAAAGCGCCTGGTGCGGGTCGTCCCAGATCGGCAGGTGATCGGGCGGGACGACGGCTTTTTCGACGCGCGGAGCGGTCATGGCCTAGTCTCCTAATAGAGGATCTGTTTCTCGCCGCCTTCCCACCAGATGATCTCGTGGGTCTGGCGGGAGATGGTCTGCTGGGTGGGGTTGCCGATCGGATAACCGACGCAGATGGCCTCGGACAGTTCGAACGGCGGGGCGATGCCGAGCTGTTCGCACAGGGCGGCGTTGCTGCTGAGAAGCTTCGAGAAGCCGACCCAGCAGGTGCCCAGGCCCAGGCTCTGGGCCGCCAGGACGATGTTGGTCCCCACGCAGCCAATGTCGATGTCGGGGACCCCGACGCCGCGCTTGTCGACCAGCAGCAGGATCACCGTCGGCGCCTTGTGGAACACCGCGAAGCGGCCGTTGGCGATCGACTTGATCGCGGTCATCGGCACCGGGTGGAAACTGTTGAGGTTGTCGCGGTTGAGCGCCTGGGTGTTGGCCTGGATGGCGGCCCGCTGTTCGCTGCCCTCGGGATAGTTGGTGTAGTCGACGCCAGCCGTCATCCCCTGGCAGACGGCGGCGCAATAGGCCTCCATCTGGGCGATCATCGCCTTGTCGCGCACGACGATGAAGCTCCAGGGCTGGCAGTTGCCCTGGGACGGGGAGAAGCGGCCCATCTCGATGATCCGCCGAACCATGTGCGCGGGAACCTGCCGGCCCTTGTATTTGCGGATGCTGCGGCGGGTGAGGATGGCGTGCTCGACGTCGTTCCAGTCGGCGCCCGGTTCGATGTCATGCACCGCCGTCCGCCGCCGCAGGGTGCGGTCGTGCGCGGTCTCGACCTGTTCGGTCGCCTCCAGTTCGCACTCGAGCGCCTCAAGCGCCTCGATGTCGTTGCGGATATCGTGGTCGAGGGTGTCGGTCATGTCGCTTTCCCCTAACTCGCCAGTGGCCCATGGCGGCGTGAGCCGCCCGCGGCCGGAACCCAGATTTCGGCATTCGGCGTCTGCAGGGCCTCGATCAGGAAGCGATCCTGGGGCTTTTCCGACGCGGTCTTGGGAATCTCGTCGAGCACCTGCAGATAGCTGGGGACGAAATTCGACTCCAACCGCACCCGGCAGTCGGCGAAGATGGCGTCCGGATCGAAGCTCGCCCGGTCGACGACGATGGCCGCGACCACGTCCTTCTCGCCCGGCGAACCGTTGGCCGACGGCACGCCATAGACATAGACGTCGAGCACCTGCGGATTCTCGGCCAGTGCCGCCTCGACGAAGCCGGGGTTGATGAAGTCGCCGTTGTGGCGGATGCCGCCGCCCTTGCGGTAGTCGAAGAACAGCCAGCCCTCGGCGTCGCGGTGACAGATGTCGCCGCTGCGCAGCCAGCCGCCCGCCGTCTTCTTGGCTGAGGCGTCCTGGTTGTTGAAGTAGGTGACGCTGGCCGATTCGCCGCTGACTGGCCGGCTGATCAGCTCACCCTGGACGCCCGGCGGGCATTCGTCGCCATTGTCGTCGACGATGCGGATATCGAGGTTGGGCGGGGGCTTGCCGAAACTGCCGATCGGACCGACCCCGCGCGGCTTGAAGGCCATGCCGCCCTCGATGGCGCCGTAGGCCTCCAGCACCTGCAGGTTGAAGCGGCGCTCGAAGTTCTCCCAGATGGCGGCGGGCATCCCCGAGCTGAGCACGAAGCGCACGGGGTTGTCGGCGTCGTCGGGCCGTTCGGGCTCGCTGTAGACGGCGGTCGACATGCCGCCGAGCAGATTGAAGAAGGTGCAGCCGTACTTGCGGGTGATGTCCCACAGCCGCGACTTGGTGAACCGGCGGCTGAACACCGCCCTCTGGCCCATGCCCAGGGCCGAGGCCAGGGTCATCAGCTGGGCGTTGCCGTGGGTGAGAGACAGGCCGGTGTAGGGGCGCTCGTCGGCGCCGATGCCCAGCATCAGATCGAGCATGGCCCCGCCGCCGTAGCGGGCGTTGGCGAACACCACCCCCTTGGGATCGCCGGTGGTGCCGGAGGTGTAGATGATCTGCAGCGCGTCTTCGGGGTGGCGAAGGCGCATGTCAACCCAGGTCTGGGGACCGTCGAGCACGGCCCCAAGGCTGACGGCGTCCGGAACCGCGGACGTCGCCAGAACGCCGGGTTCGTCGCCGCTTTCAAGAACCCAGATCCAGTTGAGCGAGGGAACCTGCTCGCGGACCTCGGCCACCTGGGCCAGGCCGTAATCGGCGCAGACCACACCGCGGCAGCCGGAGTTGTTGAGGGTGTAGGCCAGCTTGGCCCCCTTGGTGCGGGGGTCGATCGGCACGAACACCAGTCCGGTCAGGGAGGCGGCGATCATCAGTTCGATGAACTGAGGATGGTTGCGCATCAAGATGGCGAACCGGTCGCCATAGTCCATGCCCCGGGCCAGCAGGCCGGCCGCCAGGCGATTGGCGTTGGCCCACAGCTCGGCATAGGTGCGCACCTCGTCGGGACCGACGCCGCCGCCCTCGAAAGTGACGACGTCGAGATCGGGACGCTTCTCGGCCCGGACCGCGATCAGATCGGCCAGGACCATCTCGTTGCGGACGCGCACCGGCCCCTCCTTAGACAGCGGTGAGAATGGTGATGCACTGGGCGGCGGCGTCGGTTCCGATGTTGCCGCCGCCGTTGTGACAGAGCCCGACCCTGGCGCCCTCGACCTGGCGGGCGCCGGAGCGGCCCTGGATCTGCTCTACGACCTCGACCACCTGGGCGATGCCGGTGGCGCCGATCGGGTGGCCCTTGCGCAGCAGGCCGCCGGAGGTGCTGACCGGAATCCGGCCGCCCAGCCGCGTGGCGCCGCTGGCCACCAGGGCCCCGCCCTCGCCCTTGGCGCACAGGCCGATCGACTCATAGCCCATCAGCTCGGCGGGGGCCGAGGCGTCATGCAGCTCGACCACGCTCAGATCCAACGGGCCGAGACCGGCGTCCTCATAGGCTTCCTTGGTGCAGACCTCGGCGAGGCCCTCCTCGGCCGGCCCATGGTCCCAGCCCGACCGCAGCACGCTGGAGGCGACCCGCACCGGGCGGCTCAGGCCCAGCTCGCGCATCTTTCGCTCGGAGACGATGATCGCCGCCGCCGCGCCGTCGCCGATCGGCGAGCACATCGGCCGGGTCAGGGGCTCGGCGATCATCGGCGAGGCCAAGACCTCCTCCAACGTCATGGCCTCGCGGAACTGGGCACGGTCGTTGAGCGAGCCGTGGTAGGAATTCTTAGCCGAGATCATGGCGAACTGCTCGATGGTGGTGCCGTAGCGGGCCATGTGGCCGCGGGCCGCGGACGCGTAGATGTCCATGAACATCGATCGGTTCTGGCCGGCGCCGCTGGAGGCCTCCTTGGCCCCGCTGTCGGCGGCGGACTTCTGCAGGCCGGCGAGGATGGCCTGGAGCTGCTCCACGTCCACCGCGCCCATGAAGGCGCCGAACACCTTGGCCTTGTCCTCCAGGTACATCTTCTCCACGCCGCAGGCGAGAACCACGTCATAGGCGCCGGCCGAGACCATGGCGCAGGCCTGGTTGAAGGCGGT
>CAIQDO010000411.1 GCA_903870555.1 uncultured Caulobacteraceae bacterium | reverse complement strand
CGGCATTCGGGCGTGTAGAGCGGGATGACGTGGTCGCCGGGTTTGACGCTCGTCACGCCGGCGCCGATCTCCAGCACCACGCCGGCGCCCTCATGGCCGAGGATGGCCGGGAATAGGCCCTCGGGATCGCCGCCGGAGCGGGTGAACTCGTCGGTGTGGCAGATGCCGGTGGCCTTGATCTCCACCAGCACCTCGCCGGGGCCGGGGCCCTCGAGGTCGACGGTCTCGATCGTCAGCGGGGCGCCGGCTTTCCAGGCGACGGCGGCGCGGGTCTTCATCGGCGGGGCTCCTCGGGATTCTCAAGCTAGACATGGCCGATTAGTCCGGCGGCGGTTGCGAGGCAATCGCCGGGCGGACGCCAGGGTGTCAGGGGCCTATCGAATTTTGTCCGCCTTCGCTAAACGGCCCTCATGACACTCACGCTGCAGTCCCTGACCGTCGGCATGCCCATCCTGTGGGGCGGGGATCGGGTGACGCTGGTTTCCGCCGAGCTGGCGGAGCGCTTCGCGCCGGGCGACCGACTGCTGGTGGTCCAGGACAGCGGCGCCCTGCTGCACGTCCCGGCGGCCACTTTCGCCATCGCCGAAGCGGCGGTGTCGTGGGCGCGGGACGCGTTCGCGGCCATGGCCGAGGTGTCGGACGATCAGATCAGCGACTTCTTCGCGCGGTTCGCCGCCAATCTGGAAGACGACGCCGCGTGGTTCCCGATCGCCGAGGCCAATGCCCGTGACGTGGCGCGCGCCTCCGCCCGGGGGCGCAGCACCACGCGGCTGGTCGCCTCGGAGCGCATGCGGCGGGAGATGATCGCGGGGCTGCGGGCGTGGCGCGACGCTCCGGCCGGGCGCGAGCGGCTGATCGAACGGGTCGACCACGACGGCTGGGCGATCGAGCAGACCGCCGCCGCCCTGGGCGTGGTCGGCTTCGTTTTCGAGGGGCGGCCCAATGTGTTTGCCGACGCCGCCGGGGTGATCCGCGGCGGCAACACCGTGGTGTTCCGCATCGGCGGCGACGCCCTGGAGACGGCGCGGGCGATGTCGGCGAACGCCCTGGCGCCGGCGCTGCGCGACGCGGGGTTGCCCGAGGGGGCGGCGGTGCTGGTCGACAGCGCCGAGCACGCCGCCGGCTGGGCGCTGTTCGCCGACAGCCGGCTGTCGCTGGCGGTGGCGCGGGGTTCGGGGCCGGCGGTGACGCAGCTGGGCGCGGTGGCCAGGCAGGCCGGCACGCCGGTCAGCCTGCACGGGACCGGCGGCGCCTGGCTGGCGGCCGACGCCAGCGCCGACGCCGAGCGGTTCGCGGCGGCGGTTTACAACTCCCTGGATCGCAAGGTGTGCAACACCTTGAACGTCTGCTGCATCGTCCGCGCGCGCGCCGCCGACCTCGTGCCGGCGTTCCTCGACGCCCTGGAGCGGGCGGGCCAGCGACGCGGTCACGGGGTCAAGCTGCACCTGTCGGCCGGCGACGAGGCCGCCCTGCCCGCCAACTGGCTGAACGCGCGCACGACGGTCCGCCGCGCCGACGGCGACCACGACGAGGCCCTGGTCGAGCCGCTGGCCGACGCCGATCTCGGCCGCGAATGGGAGTGGGAGGACACGCCGGAGGTGTCGCTGAAGCTGGTCGACGATCTGGACGAGGCCGCCGCCCTGTTCAACCGCCACAGCCCGCGGTTCATCGCCTGCATCGCCACGACCGACGAGGCGGCCAAGGCGCGGTTCTTCGCCCGCGTCGACGCGGCCTTCGTCGGCGACGGCTTCACCCGCTGGGTCGACGGGCAATATGCGCTGAACCGGCCGGAGCTGG
>CAIQDO010000410.1 GCA_903870555.1 uncultured Caulobacteraceae bacterium | reverse complement strand
TACGGCGTCGTCGACGCGGCCGGCCTGCGTACCGTTTATGAGGCGATCGATCTTCCGGGACCGCGCCTGCCGCACGACATGGCCTTCAGTGAGCACTATTCGATCGTCAACGACCTGCCGGTGTTCTGGGACGCCGAACTGCTGAAGCGCAACATCCACGCCGTGCGCCAGCACGAGGGCCTGCCATCGCGCTTCGGCCTGATCCCGCGCCACGGCAAGGGATCGGACATCCGCTGGTTCGACGCCGACCCCTGTTACATCCTCCACTTCCTCAACGCCTATGAGGACGGCGACGAGGTGGTGATGGACGGCTACTTCCAGGAGAACCCGACGCCGCGGCCCCTGAAGACCGGCCCGGACGGCTACGGCCACCTGATGGCCTTCCTCGACGAATACAGCTTCCGGCCCAAGCTGCACCGCTGGCGTTTCAACCTGAAGACCGGCCAGACCACCGAAGGCCATCTCGACGACCGCGTCCTTGAGTTCGGCATGTTCAACCAGCGCTATGCCGGCCGGCCCTATCGCTACGCCTATTCCACCGTCGCCAAGCCCGGCTGGTTCCTGTTCACCGGCCTGGTCAAGCATGATCTTGAGACCGGTGAATCCCAAAGGGTCGATCTCGCCGAAGGCCGCTACGCCAGCGAGTCGCCCTTCGTCCCGCGCATCGGCGCCGTCGACGAGGACGATGGCTATCTCGTCAGCTTCATCATCGACGAAAACACCGGAACCTCGGAATGCGTCCTGATCGACTGCAAGCGATTCGAGGCCGGCCCCGTGGTCCGCATCGCCCTGCCGCACAAGATCTGCAGCGGCACCCACTCGGTGTGGGCCGATCGCCAGTTCATCCGCGACGGCAGGGCAGGGTAGGCGGAGCTGCGCCTCAGGCGAGGTCGAAGCCGGCGTAACCCGTGTCGACTTCCCGGCCGAGTTTCTCGCGATAGCGGGGGCCGCCGCCGACATAGATCAGGTAGCGGTTCTTGTACGCGCGATCGAGATTGCCGTTGTAGCCGGTGAACCACGACTTGGCCTTGCTCAGCAGCAGGCTGTCGGTGATCGCCTGCAGATGGCTGACCCACGCATCCTCGGTTGCCTGTTTCGCCTCCACCCGCGTCAGGCCCCTGGCGCGTAGATCGGCCAGGAAGCCGCTCCACCAGTCGACGATGTCCTCGATGGCGCGGGGGAAGTTGCTGGCCACCGAGGCGCTCTGCGGGCCGGCCAAGGTAACCAAGTTCGGGAAGCCGTGGGTCATCACCCCATAGGCGGTGGCGGGAATGTCCGCCCACTTGTCCTTCAGTGTCTGGCCGCCCACGCCGGTGAAGGCGATGCGGTCGAAGGCGCCGGTGATGGCGTCGAAGCCGGTGGCGTAGATGATGATGTCGAACGCATAGTCCTTGTCGCTCGTCTTCACCCCGGTCGGCGTGATCTCGACGATCGGCGTCTCGTTGACGTCCACCAGATGGACGGTGTCCCGGTTGTAGGCCTCGTAGTATCGCGTCTCCAGGGGCACCCGGCGGGTGCCGAAGCCATGGTCCGTCGGGATCAGCTTCTCGGCGAGAACCGGATCTTTCACACGCTGGCGGATCTTGCCGGCGATGAAGGCCGAATATTCGGCGTTGGCCGCCGCGTCGAACGACACGTCGCCGAAATTGCCGACCCACTTGGCGAAGCCCGGCGTCGCATAGAGCTTCTCCCAGAACGCCAGCCGCTCGACCTGAGGAACCTCGAAGGTTTTGCGGTGGTCCGGCTGGTGGATGAAGCCGCCCCCGCTCTCGCGGCAGGCCGCGAAGATCTCGTCATAGGAGGCCTTCAGCGTCGCCATCTCTTCGGGCCCGATCGGCGCGTTGTGCAGCGGCGCGCACCAGTTGGGACGGCGCTGGAACACGGTCAGGTCGCCGACATTGTCGGCCAGTTCCGAGATCACCTGCACGCCGGTGGCGCCGGTGCCGATCACCGCCACACGCTTGCCGGTGTAGTCCACCGGCTCGGCGGGCGCGTGATAGGTGTGGAACGACAGGCCCTCGAAGCTGTCCACGCCCTTGTAGCGGGGCAGGGTGGGGGTCGACAGCATGCCGATGGCGGTCAGCAGATAACGCGTCGTAAGGGTCTCGCCGTCGGCCAGGGTCACCGACCACCTGTGCCGCGCCTCGTCCCAGGTCGCCGCAGTCACCGTCCGGTTGAACTGGATATGAAGTCGCAGGTCGAACCGATCTGCCACGTGATGCAGGTAGCGCTCGGTCTCGGCCCGGCCGGCGAAGCGCTCGCTCCAGTTCCACTCCGCCAGCAGGTCCTTGGAAAAGGAGTAGCCGTAGCTGACGCTCTCGGAATCGAACCGCGCCCCCGGATAGCGGTTCTGGCGCCAGGTGCCGCCCAGATCGCCGGCCGCCTCCAGCACCGTGGCGCGCATGCCCATCTCCTGCAGCCTGTGCATTTGATAGAGACCGCAGACGCCAGCCCCGATGATCACCGCCTCGTAGTCTGGCGCCTCGTACTGCGGTTCGGACATTCCGTCAGGCCGGCGCGAGCTGTTCCGCGGCGAAGGCCGTGGCGCTCTTGTAGTCGGCCTTGCCGTTGGGCGCTCGCAGATTGACGTCGCCGGCGACGATCCGCTTGGGCGACTTGTAGGCGGCCAGATGCTGGCGCACGTGGGCCACCAGCCCGTGCTCGTCCAGGGTCTTCCCCGGATAGAGCCGCACCACGCCGGTCACCGATTGGCCCCATTTGGGATCAGGCAGGCCGACGACCAACGCGTCCTCCACGTCGGGGTGGGTCTTCAGCGCCTCCTCG
>CAIQDO010000409.1 GCA_903870555.1 uncultured Caulobacteraceae bacterium | reverse complement strand
CCAGGGCTATGAGTACAGCCACATCCTGAGTGAAAAACTGTTCTACGGCCCCGAGGCGACCAATTCCGGCCTCTATGGCTCCAGCTTCTTCATGGCCACCGGCTTCCACGGCTTCCACGTCATCATCGGCACCATCTTCCTGTCGATCTGCCTGATCCGTATGCTGGGCGGCGCCTTCACGCCCAAGCAGCACTTCGGCTTCGAGGCCGCCGCCTGGTACTGGCACTTCGTGGACGTGGTCTGGCTGTTCCTGTTCAGCTTTCTCTATGTGATCTTCGGATCCGGCTGGGGCCAGTGACCACGGCGCCAGGGGCGGAACCTTTCGTTTGGGGCGCGCTCGGTCGTTGTCCCAACTGTGGCAAAGGGCCCCTGTTCGCCGGGTTTCTCAGCCTGACGCCCGTGTGCGCCGGCTGCGGCTATCGTCTGGCCGACGCCGATAGTGGCGATGGCCCGGCGGTGTTTGTTATCATCCTCGCCGGCTTCATCATGGTGTTCGGGGCGCTGTTCACGGAAGTTGCCTATCACCCGCCGGTTTGGGTCCATCTGGTGGTCTGGCTGCCTCTCGGCGCGGGCTTGTGCCTTGGCTTGCTGCGGCCGATGAAGGGCCTGATGATCGCCGCTCAGATTCGCAACAAGGCCTCCCAGCATAGGCGGGACGAGGACGCGTGAAGCGCCTTCCGTCCGGGCTGACGATCGCCGCGGCCTTGTGCTTCGTTGTCCTGGTTGGTCTCGGCGTCTGGCAGCTGAAGCGGTTGGCCTGGAAACAGGATCTTATCGCCCGGGTGGAGGCCCTGCGCCACGCCCCAGCCCGGCCTGTCGAGACGGTTCTCGCCCAGGCGGCCCAAGGCCGCGACGTCGAATATCAGAGAGTGGTCGCGGCGTGCGTTCCCGCGCCGTCGCCGTCGCCCGCCGCCTATCGCTACGCCGTCCGTGACGGCCAGGTCGGCTGGCGACTGCTCACTCAGTGCCGGCTCGGCGGCGGGCCCTATGACGCCATCCTGCTCGATCGTGGTCTGGTCACGCGGTTCGCCGGCGCCATGGCCCCCGGGGCCGCGGCCTACCCCGAACCCGGTATCGTGATCGGTGTGCTGCGCGCGCCGGGCGGCCGACCGCGGCTGGGTCCGGGTGAGGCGCCCACCGTCGGCGGCTCCCGCGTGTTCCGTGTCATCGATCGCGGCGCGCTGGACAGCCTCGCCCATGACGCCGGGGTGTCGCGGCCCGCGCCCCTCATTCTGGCGACCGAGTCCGAGATTCCTGGCGCGCCGGGGGTTGTCCCGGCGGCCCTTCCGCAGGATATCCCCAACAACCATCTTGTCTACGCGCTGACCTGGTTCGCCCTCGCGGCGGTGATGGTCTGGTTCTACGGCGCGCTCCTCCTGCGAAGGCTCAAAGGCCCTTGAACTTCATCTCCACCCGTGGCGCATCGCCGCCTGTCGGCTTCATAGACGCCCTGCTGGCCGGCCTCGCCCCCGATGGCGGCCTCTATTGTCCCGAAACCTGGCCCCGGCTGACGCCGGACGAAATCGCCGGTCTCGCGGGACGGCCCTATGCCGAGGTCGCCGCCCGCATTCTCGGCTTGTTCGCCGGCGACGAAATTCCCGTCGAGGTGCTCGCCGACCTGTGCGCCAAGGCCTACGCAAGCTTCGATCATCCGGCGGTGACGCCGCTGGTCCAGCTCGGTCCCGACAGATTCTTGCTGGAACTTTTTCACGGCCCGACCCTGGCGTTCAAGGACGTGGCCATGCAGATCCTGGCCCGCCTCTACGCCTACGTCCTGGCGGCCCGAGGCCGCACCATGACCATCGTCTGCGCCACTTCTGGCGACACGGGCGGGGCCGCGGTCGAGGCGTTCCGCGGCCTCGACCAGGTTCGCATCGTGGCGATGTTCCCGCATGGCCGCATCTCGGAGGTCCAGCGCCGGTTCATGACCACCGCGGCCGAGGACAATGTCCGCACCCTTGCCGTCGACGGCGACTTCGACGACTGCCAGGCGATCCTCAAGAGCCTGTTCGAGGATGACGCCTTCGCGCGTTCGGTCGATCTTTCGGCGGTCAATTCGATCAACTTCGCCCGCATCATCGCCCAGTCGGTCTACTACTTCACCGCCGCCGTCGCCCTGGGCGCGCCCGGACGGCCGGCGCGCTTCGCCGTTCCCACCGGCAACTTCGGCGACGCCTTCGCCGGCTACGCCGCCCGGCTGATGGGGTTGCCGATCGAGCGGATCCTGGTGGCCGTCAATACGAACGACATCATGGCGCGGGCCCTGACCACCGGCGACTATCGGCGCGGCGCGGCTACCGCCACTCAGAGCCCGGCGATGGACATCCAGGTTGCCTCCAACTTCGAACGCCTGCTGTTTGAATGTTCCGGCCGGGACGCCGTCCTTGTCGCCGAGGCCTTTCGCGCGTTCGCCGCCCACGGCGCCATGACGGTCCCGCCTGCCGCGCTGGCGGCGATGGGTGAGGTGTTCGACGCCGTCGCCGTCGACGAGACCCTGACCGGCCGGACGATCGCCGAAACCCTGGCCCGGACCGGTGAACTGGTCGATCCTCATACCGCGGTCGCGGTCGCCGGGGCGGACCACGCACGGGTGACGACCTCCGGCGCGCCGCTGATCGTCGTCTCGACCGCCCACCCGGCCAAGTTCCCCGAGGCGGTGACGGCCGCCGCCGGCGTCTCTCCTCCGCCGCCAGCCGCCGTACTCGCCCGAGCGGGAGCGCCGGAGCGGATTGATCGCCTGCCCGCCGATGTCGAGGCGGTGAAGCGCTACGTCCGCGATTTCGTCGGCGCATGACGGCGCCCACCACCACGGTTCCACGTCTCCATCGCCTCGCTAACGGTGTCACGCTGCTCTGCGATTCGGCCCCGGGCTTCGACACCCTGGCCCTGTCCGTCGTCGCGGGCCGGGGCGCGCGTTGGGAGGAACCGTCGAGATCGGGCTGGTCGCACCTGCTTGAGCACATGGTGTTCAAGGGGGCCGGCGGCCGATCGGCGCGCGACATCGTCGAGGCCATCGAGGCCGATGGCGGGCAACTCAACGCCGCCACAGGTCATGAACGGACCAGTTTTCAGGTCCGGGCGCTGCGCGGCGGCCTGCCGCTGTCCATGGAGATCCTCGCCGACCTTGTGCGCCGACCGACCCTCGACATCGAGGATCTGGCCAAGGAGAAGCTGGTGGTCGGCCAGGAGATTGCTGAGGCGGCGGACACGCCCGACGATCAGGTGTTCGAACTGGCCCAGGCCGCCGCCTTCGCCGATCAGCCTCTCGGGCGGCCGATTCTCGGCGATGTCGCCAGCCTGGCGCCGGCGAACGCGGTGGCCCTGGAAGCCTGGCGCGCGGCGCTCTATGCCCCCGACCGGCTGGTGGTCAGTGTCGCGGGCGCGGCCGACGAGGACGTTTTTCTGACCCTGGCGGAGCGCCTGTTTGGCGACGCGGCGGCCATGGCCGCCGCCGCGCCGCCAGTGGCTCGCTTCACCGGCGGCCATGCCGCCGAGCGACGCAAGCTTGAACAGGCCCACCTGGTGATTCTGTTGCCGGCCCCCGGCGTGTCCGATCCGGGCTACTGGCCGTTGCGCGTGTTCGCGGAGGCGCTTGGGGGCGGCATGTCGTCGCGGCTGTTTCAGGAAGCGCGCGAGCGGCTGGGCCTGGCCTACGCCATCGACGCCTATGCCGAATCCTACGCCGACGTCGGCGTGCTCGGCGTCTACGCCGGGTGCGGCGCGGCCGACGCGGGGCGCCTGGCGGAGGTGACGGCCACGCAGATCCGCGCCTTGGCCGATCGGATCGACGACCGCGAGTTGCGGCGGGCCAAGGCCCAGCTGAAGGCGTCTCTGTTCATGTCCAGAGAGTCGCTGCTGGCCCGGTCGGAGCAGGCCGCCGCCCAGATCCTGGCCTTCGGGCGCCTGCTGGCTCCCGCGGATATCGCCGCCGGAATCGACGCGGTGACCGCCGTCGACATTGCCGCCCTCGGCCGCCGGCTGCTGTCGCCGGGGCGCGCGACGGTCAGTGTCCTTGGTCCAAAGGCGGCCATGGACGCCGCCCGGCGATTCGACGCGGTGATCGCCGCCTGACGGTTGCGGTGGTCGAATGGTTGGCGTCGGCGTTGATCGGCGCCAAGATGACGCCCATGGCCCTGCTCGACTGGATCGCCGCCGACACCGAGCTTCGTCTGGAAGGCGCTGGCGTCAAGCTGCGGCCCCATCGGTCCGGTGATTTCGGCGAATGGGCCTCGGTGCGGGAAATCTCGCGAGACTTTCT